>JBAVTM010000178.1:0-4418 GCA_049696195.1 Desulfuromonadaceae bacterium
ACGATAATGGGGTTTCTTTGCATCACAAAACTCCCTGGCCGTTACATTTTCCCTTGATTCGTTCGCACAGTAGACTATCAATGCCTTCGATCGAGCAGACGCGACAGACATGCAGTCCATGATGTCACTTTCACTAAATGAAACAAAATCCTGCTGGCCGCAGGTTGAGCAAATTATTCCTCAGCTTTTTTTATTCATAAATAGCGCGATAATGCAGAGAATGGGCTGAGATGGACGTATGAGGCTACTGCACGGGCAGGGTCGTTGATTGCGAATAGGCCCCCAAACTATTTGATAACAAAACTATTTTTACGATAGTGCATATATTTTACCTCACATATTGTTGGTGTCAATTAACCATAAAGTATGTAAACGTTGCGGAAACCCTTCGGGGACAGAACCATCTCTGGAACATCTCTTGTTAATGACAAGATTATTAGTCGTCAAACAGGAGACATCAAGATCAAGCACTTGGAGGCAAGATGAGAAGGAGGACTTGGGAACACAAGGCCCTCTTTAGTCAGGATGGGTGTTGTAATGTATTCCGACAACATTTCCGATAACTGTAAGAATTTCTGACAGACTAAAAATTTCTCGACAACAAAAAAAGGACGTTACCGAAGCAACGCCCTTCTCATCAAAATATGAACTTATTGACGTAATTATGCTCTTTGTTCCTTCTACGTTTTCCAAATATAGCCAAACCAATCATACCGACGCCGAGGAGTACCATTGTATGCAAACTCAATGCTCAACAGCTTTAATTTTGTGAATGCCGGTGAATTTTAAGGCAATATCAGGAGTTTCAACCCTTAGAACTTCACAAGAATATTCGCCAAAGAACTCCCCATCCACACTAATGATGCAATAATCACCAGTGTGCAGGCCAAGAGGCTTTAATTTGGAATTTACAAGAGCACCACCAAAAGAGATATTCCTGACCGTGGCAAAGTGATGTAAAGCTCCCCGGTGCAGTATACATCTTTCTTCGCAATCGACCCTTATGTCATGCCTGTATTCTTCCATACCTCCCTCCAGACAACAAAGTATCTGCATAATTTGTTCCAGAGAGTCATATTACTGCAACACAAGTGCAAGGCAAGGCACGGCTCTTATAATTGCCACTCAACGAGGCTACTTGGGAACGATCTCAATCTGTGATTCAATGATGATTTCGGATTTGACAGAGTTGGCTACCAGGCTGTATTTACGAGCTGCCTGCATGGCCCGCTCCGTACGGGCACGAACCACAGCAGGTGTTTCATCGCCGGATGCGATACGGATTATCGGCCAGAAACGGAGGTGGGTGAATGTCTCTGTGCGGTCAAGTCCTACCCGCTTGGTGCCTTCTGCTTTACAGTCATAGGAGAGCAAGTGGAGCTTGAAGCGTTCGGTCGCCCAGATGAACATCATCATGATGCAGGTGTTGGCGGCTGCGACAAATGCGTCTTCGGGGGTGAAAACACCGGCATATCCCTGCGCATCGGGCGGGGCCGAGAAATCCATTTCAGGGCCATTGCCCATGACAATGTGCCCCCAATGCCCGCCGTTCCATGTCACATCCGTATGATATGTTGCGGTCTGGGCCATACTGTTACCTTCCGGTTTCCCGCTGGAGTTTGTCAACCGTTTCGGCTACAAGTTGTGCCACACGCTCAACGGCCTTCATCCCGGCAGCATCCAGTTTCCGGCACCCATGCGGTTGTTCCAGGCCATTTTGTGCAATCAGTTCCGTCACAACAATGCCGACGGCAGGCCGATTGGAATATTTTTCCGTTCCACGGAAAGCGCAGCGTTTCTCACATCCGTCCAGTGAAATGGTCGGGTAGAATTTGGCAAAATTTCTGTCTCCTCCGTCTCCGGCCAGGAAGAGCGGCAGACAGATTGTCACCGTATCTTCGGGGCGCATCTGATGCAGCACCCTCAACGCCGCCAGACGAGTGATGGTGCCTTCAGGGAGTTCTTCCCCGGAACAGGCAATTATCCCAACCTTCTTGCGTGGTAGTTCAGGCATGTTTGCCTCCATCCCCGGATGTAGCCAATGCATCGACCTCCGCAACGATCTCCTGTGCCAGGGCAACGGCCAGCTTTTCCCCGTCTTCATTAAGCTCCGCAATACCCTGCGGTTTTAAATCCCGATGACGGCGAAAGGCTTCCAGCACCGCGAAGTTCCTGACCACCCGTCCGCCGCTTTGGTGCACATTTTTGGTTGCACAGGCCTGCGTACAGCCGTCAATCGTAATAGTCGGGTTTTCTGCCACGATTCTTACGGACTCCTCATCACCCATTACCAGCAAGGCCAACGGGACAAGCCGGGTCAGTTCGGGACGGTCGTCTTCTGTCACCTGATAAGCTGTCACCCTGCTAATCGTTCCGTACGGCTTGCCAATGCCGCTGCACGGTACAATCATAATTTTAAGCGGTGGATTTCTCATGATTGATGGGCCTCCGTCGCCTCTCGTTTCATCTTGTCGAAGTAGGCGTTAGCATCGAGCAGACATTGTCGGTCAATATCCCAATCGCTCAATGCGACCTCGCACACCCATCCATCCCCGAAAGGTTCCTGGTTTATGACTTCGGGCCTGGTTTCCAAAGCGGGGTTAACCTGTATTACCGTGCCTGACACCGGCGAAGCCAGCATGACATTCGCCTTGACCGTTTCAATTGAGGCAAATTCATCGTCAGGCGCCAGTATTGTCCCTGCCGGTTTAACATCAATGAAGGCAATATCCCCGCTGCGCTGTTGCAAGAAGTCAGAAAGTCCCAACCTTGCCCGCCCGTTTTCAACCCTTACCCAGATGCCTTCGGAAGAATAATGGCAGGAGGGATCTACCCGGAACGTGAATTTGTCGATGGTTGTTTCCAAAAAATCATTCATACGCCCACCTTGGTATATATTATGCCGTCTGGAGTGTATTGTACTGCTCATTACTCTTACCGCAAGAGCGATGAAGAACAAAAAAGGTAGCTACCGTGGTTCACCGTATCCAAAATCAGATGAACAGCTCATGGCTCATACCGAAACTCCACTACCACAATGTAGTGTCTTTGGCCGCATCAATATCCTAATAATCAAGCTGCCCTGTCACGTCAGAGCGCGACCAAATGGTGCGGACTATATTGATTCGCTCGTTTTTCCGTTGACCAGAGGGTTGTCACCTTCCGCTTTTGTGGTATTTTTGGAGGGGTACCAAATATCAGCGGTTCATATCGAAAGCCGACCCTCTTCGTACCCGAGTGCTCGGACAAATGCTGAACAGAGAGTCGTATGCACCAGCGGGTCCAGTTCCTCGGAACTGATTTTTGAGAGGCGCCTCGAAATGCAGGGGAAAAACATACCCGGACTGCACATCGGCTGCAGCGGCTTCAGCTATCCGCACTGGCGGGGCCGCTTCTATCCTGACAACCTTCCGCAGAAAAGGTGGTTCGACTATTATTGCGCCTCATTCGCCAGCATCGAACTGAATGTCACCTTCTATCGCCTGCTGAAGCCGGAGACCTTTGCGCGCTGGCGGCTGGAATCACCCGCCCATTTTACCTTCAGTGTCAAGGGGAGCCGGTTCATCACCCACGTCAAAAGACTTGCGGACCCGGAGGTACCGCTTTCGCGCTTCTTTGAAGGGGCCCTTCTGCTCGGCGAAAAACTCCGGGTTGTCCTCTGGCAGTTCCCTCCCGGTTTTGCCTGCAATAGTGGCCGCCTGCAACGCTTCCTTGAGCTGCTGGCCCGCTATCCCGTCCGCAGCGCTCTGGAATTCAGGCACGAAAGCTGGTGTTGCGAGGAGGTCGTCTCTCTCTGCCGTGAATTCCGCGTTGCCCTTTGCATGGCAGACTGGCCCGACTTTATCGCAGAGCTGCCACGAACGGCCGATTTTGTCTACCTCCGGCGGCATGGACATGGCGGCAGCTACTCCGGATGCTACTCTCACGATGAACTGGCTGCTGATGCCGGAAGATTAAGGAATTATCTGGAGGAGGGGAGAGAGGTATACATGTTCTTCAACAATGATGCCGAGGCCTTTGCCCCTGAAAATGCCAGGGAACTTGCGCAAACCCTCGCTGCCGGCCAGACGGGAGGTGGTTACCGTGACAAATACAACTGACGAAAAACTGGGCGATAAAACTGTCATGTACTGCTCTGACTGCGAAGAAGAGCGGATCTTTGTATGGGCAGTCTGGAGTGGCGTGGAATTTTTCGGCTATCCTCCGGGACAGGAATACGGCTGGGAGTGCACCGCCTGCGGCAGCAAGCTCCGTGTGCCCTGACAGCATGGCGGGGCAACGAGCGCGTTTAAACAGCAGAGCCACCCCGTATCATCTCCGCAACAATTGTCTTCAGCCTCTTCGCGTTGGCCCGTTCCATTGGCTTTCCGGTGATGCTGCTCTTCGCATGATTCGGCAAAGAGGTGGAGATCGACGAC
>JBAVTM010000179.1:0-6333 GCA_049696195.1 Desulfuromonadaceae bacterium
GTGGACCTGTGGGAAACCGAAACTTCCATCTTCTGGAAACGCCCGGGCGTCAACCCGAAGGACATCCAGACCGAGGTCTTCATGCTGCCGGCCGCCTCTTCGGTGGAAAAAGAAGGTTCCATCTCCAACTCAGGCCGCTGGGCCCAGTGGCGCTACAAGGCCGTTGAACCGGTCGGCCAGTCCATGAGCGACCTCTGGATCATCGACCAGTTCTTCAAGCGGGTCAAAAATCTCTACACCAGGGAGAAAGGGGTATTCCCGGAGCCGATCACGAAGCTCTCATGGAACTACGGCACCGGCCACGAACCGGACGTCCATCTGGTCGCCAAAGAGATCAACGGCTACTTCACCAAGGATGTAACGGTGGTGGAGAAGGACAAGACCATCGAGTTCAAGGCTGGGGATCAGGTTCCCGCCTTCAAATACCTGATGGACGACGGTTCTACCGTGTCCGGCTGCTGGATCTACAGCGGCTCCTACACCAAGGACGGCAACCTGATGGCCCGCCGCGACGAGTCGGACCCGACCGGTCTGGGGATGTTCCCCAAATGGTCGTGGTGCTGGCCGGTCAACCGCCGCATCATCTACAACCGTGCCTCGGTCAACACGGCCGGTGAGCCCTTCAATCCCAGGCGGATCGTTATCGCCTGGGACCCTCTCGAAAAGAAATGGAAGGGGGATGTGCCGGACGGACCATGGCCCCCCATGAAGGATGACAAGGAGGGGAAATATCCCTTCATCATGCTGCCGGAAGGGCATGCGCGGCTGTATGCGCTGGATTTGAAGGACGGCCCGTTCCCCGAGCATTACGAACCGGCGGAGAGTCCGGCCGGCAACCGGATGTCCAACGTGCAGAACAACCCGGTCGTCAAAATTCCCGCAAATGTCTCCAGCAACCTGGCCAAGTTCCCGTTCATCGGTACGACCTACCGCATGACCGAGCATTGGCAGACCGGCGGCATGACCCGCTCCCTCCCCTGGCTGAACGAGCTGGTGCCGGACATGTTCGTGGAGATCAGCGAGTCGCTGGCCAAACAGAAGGGCATCAGGAAGGGTGACAAGGTACGCGTCACGACCGAACGTGGTTCGATCGAGGCCGTTGCCCTGATTACCTCGCGCCTCAGACCGTTCAGTGTGGACGGAAAAATGATCGAGCAGATCGGCATGCCGTGGCATTTCGGCTACGCCGGTCTCTCTACGGGGGACAGCGCCAATATACTGACCCCGTCGGTCGGTTGTGCCAATACGAGCATTCCCGAGTTCAAGGCGTTTCTCTGCAATCTTGAAAAAGGGGGTACCAAGGCATGAGTTCGACACCCGTAAATTTTGAAAAAACAAAATCGTTCCTGATCGACACGACCAAGTGCACCGGTTGCCGCGGCTGCCAGGTGGCCTGCAAACAGTGGAATCAACTTAAGGCGGAAAATACGACGTTTTTCAGCGGCGAGGGGTACCAGAACCCGCCGCTGATGTCGGAGTACACCTTCACCCGCGTCAAGTTCAAGGATTACCAGAAGAACGGCCAGAACGAGTTCGCCTTTTACAAAGAGATGTGCATGCACTGCCTTGAGCCGGCCTGCGCCTCGGTCTGTCCGGTCGGCGCCTTCAAAAAGACCGCCGAAGGGCCGGTCGTCTACGACGCCGGTCGCTGCATCGGCTGCCGTTTCTGCATGATCGCCTGTCCGTTCGGCGTGCCCAAGTACGAATGGAGCAAGGCGTTCCCGCTGGTGCGCAAATGCACCGGCTGCTACAGCCGCATCAAGGAAGGGCTGCAGCCGGCCTGCGCCACCGCCTGCCCGACGGCCATCACCTACGGCAGCCGCGGCGACATGCTCAAGGAAGCCGAAAAGCGGCTCAAGAACAGGCCGGAGCGCTACCACCAGGCGATTTACGGCAAGGAGGAGGCGGGCGGCACCAGCGTCCTCTACCTGACCCACCAGCCGCTGGACGAACTGGGCTTCAAACCGGTCACCAAACGTCCGCTCCCCTCCTACACCTGGCAGGCGCTCCGCCTGGTGCCGGGCATCTTCCTCACCGTGGGGGGCGGTCTGTCGCTCCTCTCCTGGTTCACCCATCGTTCGGAGCGGATCCGGCGTGAAGAGGCCTTCAAAAACAGCAAGGTGACTCCGGAGACGACGAACGTCGAGACGATTGAAGCAGAGACGAAGGAGGAGAAACGATGACCGCTGCAAAACTGATCATCAATGAAATCAAGGGGTACCACCGTTTTCTCAAGTTCATGATCGCCCTCGTGGGGCTCGGCGCTCTGGCTTCGCTCGTGCGCTTCATCTTCGGCCTCGGCGTCACCACCAACCTGAACGACGTCTATCCCTGGGGGCTCTGGATCTCCTTCGACGTGGTCACCGCCGTACCGCTGGCAGCCGGAGCCTTTACCCTGGGGGCCATCGTGCACTGTTTCCACATCAAGAAACTGGAACCGCTGGTGCGCCCCGCCATCGTAACCGGCTTCCTCGGCTATTCCCTCGTCAGCGTCGGTCTGCTGCTCGACCTGGGGCAGCCGCAGCGCGCCTGGCACACCATGGTCTACTGGAATGTGCATTCGCCGATGTTCGAGGTATCCATGTGCATCATGGCCTACACGACCGTGCTCTTCCTGGAGTTCCTCTCGCCGGTCTGCGAAAAATTCGGCTACCATCTGCCGCTGCGGGTGCTGCGCTGGCTGGAGATGCCGCTGGTTATCGGGGCTGCGTCGATCTCGACCCTGCACCAGTCGTCCCTGGGGACGTTCTTCCTGATCGCCGTGGACAAGCTGCACGCCCTCTGGTACAACCCGCTGCTGCCGCTGCTGTTCTGGCTCTCCGCCATATTTACCGGCATCTCGATCATCATCCTCGAAGCCACCATGGTGCACCGTTTCATGGGACAGCCGGATGAATCCGAACTCCTGGAGGTGCTGACCGGAATCCTCCCCTGGGTGCTGGGTGTCTACCTGGCGGTCAAACTTGCCGCCACAACGCTGCTGTCACACGGACCGCTCTTCGACCGCCCCAGCCTGCTGGCTCTGTTTGTGGCGGAAATCGTCATCGGCGTTGTCGTGCCGATGGTCATGTTCATGAAGAAGGCGTTCCGCGAAGACCAGCGGATGCAGCTGCGCGGGGCATCGCTGGTCATCTTCGGCCTGGTGCTGAACCGCTTCAACGTCTCCATGTTCGGCATGGAGCAGGCCGATCAGGCGATCTACTACCCCTCGGTGGTCGAATCACTGGTCACGATCGGCATCATTGCCGCCCATGTCCTCTTCTTCGTGCTGCTGGCCAAGTATTTCCCGATCTTCGAGCACCACCCCGAGACGGTCGATTATTCTCTGCCGGATCACGCCTACAGTACAACCGCGGGTCATGAACCGGGGCAACGGCAGCCGCATGCAGCCGGCAGCGGAGCAATCCATTGACACCGGGCAGCACCACAAATTCTGCGTTTGCCGGAGTTACCGGCGTCATCCTGGCCGGAGGAAAATCAAGCCGCATGGGGAGCAACAAGGCGTTGCTCCCCTATCGCGGCGGTCGCTTCATCGAAGCGATTTATCGCCAGTTGTCACCCCTGTTCAAGGAGGTGCTGGTGGTGACCAACAGTCCCGAGCAGTATGCTTTCCTCGGCTGCCGCATGGTTTCAGACCTGTACCACGACATGGGGGCGCTGGCGGGACTGCACGCCGGACTGGCCCACAGCCGCACTCCCCATATCTTCGCGGTGGCGTGCGACATGCCCTATCTGAGCGACGCCGTGATCAGGACACTTGTGGCCCGCCGTCACCAGAGCGACGTAATCATCCCCGATGGCGAAAAAGGCCTGGAGCCATTGCACGCCGTGTACTGCCGTTCCTGCCTCCCTGCCATGGAGACGGCTCTGCAAACGGGAAAGAGGAGGCTGATCTCCTTCTTTCCCGAAGTCCAGGTCACGACTGTTCCCGGTGACACGATCCGTTTCGTAGACCCCCATCTCGATTCTTTCAGAAACATAAACACTCCGGCAGATTATTACGATCTGCGGGATGGAGAGCGTGTCGGCTGCACAATAGCCCTGGACAACAGGAGACCGGCGTCATCGGGGCAGTGAGCTGCTGCGCAGACGTAGTAATCCCTTTCCCTTTACACCGCCCCCCGCTTTCGGATACATTCCGGACCACACTATAAATTACCTATGAGGTGCCCATGATCGCCAGAGCCGTTTCATTTGTCGCAAAGTCAGGAACCGGCAAGACCACCCTGCTGGAAAAAGTCATCACGGAACTTAAAGGCCGCGGTTACCGTATCGGCGTCGTCAAGCACGACGCCCACCGCTTCGACATCGACCACCCCGGCAAGGACAGCCACCGCCTCACCGCAGCCGGCGCCGACACGATGCTGATCTCTTCGCCGGAGAAGCTGGCGATCGTCAAGCAGCATGCCGAGCCACCCACGATTGAGGAGCTGATCGCAACCTATTTCAGTGATGTGGATCTGATTTTAACGGAGGGATTCAAGAAAAGCGGACTTCCGAAGATAGAGGTGCACCGCAGGGAGCGGAGCGCTACCCTGATCTGTCGGGGTGAGGAAAATGATCCGAGCCTGATCGCGGTGGCGTCAGACGAACCGCTGGAGCTTGATGTGCCGGTACTGGATTTGAACAACCCTTCCCAGGTGGCTGATTTCGTGGAAGCGCAGATTATACGGAAAAGCTGAAGCCGTGACGGCGGAGTGCCTGAATGCGCGGAATTCCGGAGCGCCTCGTCGCTTGTGCCGGAACAACCCTGCATTGCCAGAGGCCTCCGCTTCCCGGTCAATTAATCACCAGAACATGAAGCGTTAGGCGTTCCGGGCAAATGGAGGCGCGGAGGCGCCACGGATTCAGGGAAAAATCACTTTCTCCGCAGGAAGCGCTTGTCCCCGGCTCGTACTGTTATTTTAAGTGAGTCGAAATATTCAAGAACCGGAATCATGAATTTCCGGGAAAGCCCCGTTATCTCCCTGAATTCCGCCGGGGTTATCTCCCCCTTGGCGCGGAGATATTCGACCATGGTTTCCGAGATTACCTGCAGCGGGGCGGGGGCATAGAACAGGTCATTCTTTACCTTGACCGCGCGCCCCTGCCGGACCAGAAGGCTCAGGTGCTCGACAGCGGTTTTCTCCGGAAGCGCGAGCAGTTCGCACAGCTCTTTCACCGTCGGCGGTTCGGCGCCGCTGCTGGTCAGCATCTCCTCCAGTTTCTGCTGAATATCGGCATTATCTTCAACAACTCCTCCCGTCCTTCCCGGTAGCCTGACCTGATCCCGGTCCGCCACGACTCTCTTTTCATTTTCAAGGTACTGCAGGCATTGGCCGAAGAAACGCCCGTCACTCCGGGCCGGAATCCTGGTTTTCAGTTCCTCCCTGCTGATGCCCTCTTTTATGGGGTTGTTGGCCAGATAGGTTTCAATTCTGCCCAGCAGAATTTCACAGAGGTTGTGGAAGCTGTCACGCCCCAGGAAAATACGCGGATCGCGAACCATCTGGATCACCCGTCCCGAAGAAAGCGGGAGGGAAAGCGCCGCATCCAGACGTTTTGCCGACAATCCGCTGCGCAGGATAAGGTCCTGGAAGGAAATCCCCGAGAGCAGCGACGCCGCGACAAGACGCTCGACCATTTCCGGTTCATCGCCAAGGGCCATCGACTCCAGAAGGGCGAGCGCCTCCGCCGACCGTCGGCGTCTCCGGGGCGGAGACGGGTCCAGAATGGTTCCGCCGCCGACCGTCTGCGAGGGGGAATAGCTGCGCAGCACGAACGGATCACCGTTCAGCAGCAGCACCGGGGTTGCAAGACGCAGCTGGGCGAAGGCGCTCTCCCCCGGTTCAAGAGTCATCCGGTCCAGCAGGATAACCTGGGCCGAAACTTCGTATGTCGCCGAATGCAGGCGGAGGGTTGAGCGGTGCTTGAGCGGCCGTGGCGCAGATTTCAGGCAACTGATCTCGACATCGACGGTTCTGGTCGTCCGGTAGAGCCCACGGGGAGCCACGACATCGCCCCGCTCTGCCTGATTGTTGTCAACCCCCTGGAGGTTGAGGGCAAGACGCTGTCCGGCGTAACCGACCTCCGTCTTGCCGCCATGGACCTGGATACCACGGATTTTCGTGCATATTCCCGACGGAAACAGTTCGACTTCATCGCCGACCCTGACCTGGCCGGATAGCAGGGTGCCGGTCACAACCGTGCCGAATCCGGCCACCGTAAACGACCGGTCAACCGGCAGACGGAACACTCCGTCACTTCTCTTCTGATCGACCCGCCCCGCCATCGTGCGCAGCTCTTCCTTCAGCAGATCGATCCCGGCACCACTGCGTGCCGACACCGGAACGA
>JBAVTM010000180.1:0-3059 GCA_049696195.1 Desulfuromonadaceae bacterium
CATCGGCCTGTTCGATCAGCCTGCCGCCCACATCCTTGTTGGCCGCCTTGACCGCATCCATGACCTTGGCGACCTTGATGTTGTAGGCAAACAGTTTGTTCGGGTCGAGTTCGATCTGGTATTCGCGGACCAGGCCGCCGATGGAAGCCACCTCGGCAACTCCCTGCACCGTGTTGAGCTGGTAGCGAACGAACCAGTCCTGCAGGGTGCGCAGCTGCTCCAGGTCATACCCCTTCCCCTCGATCGTGTACCAGAAGACATGCCCCACACCGGTGCCGTCGGGGCCAAGCGTCGGGACCACGCCGGGGGGGAGCAGTGAGGCGGCGTAGTTCAGCCGCTCCAGCACGCGGGTCCTGGCCCAGTAGATGTCGGCCTTGTCCTCGAAAATGACGTAGATCATCGAGAAGCCGAACGCGGAGGACGCCCGTACGGCACGGACCTGCGGCAACCCCTGCAGGTTGACCGCCAGCGGGTAGGTGACCTGGTCCTCCACCACCTGCGGCGAGCGGCCGGGATAGTCGGTGAAGACGATTACCTGGTTATCGGACAGGTCGGGAATCGCATCGACCGGGGTACGGTAGACCGACCAGAGTCCCCAGGCGATGATCAGCCCGAACATCATCAGAATGATGACCCGGTTACGCGCGGAGTATTCGATAATTTTTTCAATCATGCGGGAGATCCTTGTCGAAGGTCGTTAGGTAGTCGGCATTACATCTTCATGTCATCCATCTTCAAGGCGCCCTTCTTTGGCGGCGGCTGCACCGAAGGAACAGCCGGCTGTTTGGCCCCTTTTGGCTCATCCATCTTCATACCGGGCATGTTTTCATGGACACCGCCACCTTTCAGCTGCGATTCGGAGTCGATCAGGTAGCCGCCGGATACCGCCACCTTGTCGCCCGGATTGATCCCGGACAGGATCTGGACCTTATCATCGGTCCGCTGTCCGACCTGGACATCACGCGACTCGAACATTCCCGGCGAAGTTTCAATCCAGACCACCTGTCGCTTGCCGGTATCCATGACGGCGGTAACCGGCACAACGATTGCCGAGCCGAGCGGCACCTTGATGATCGCGTTGACGAACATGTCGGGTTTCAGCTTCATGCCAGGGTTCGGCATCTCCACCCGCGCCTTGACGGTCCGGGTTTTGGGATCGAGGAATGGATAAACATAGGAGATTCTGCCTGTGAACGGTTTGCCGGGGAATGACTGGGAACGGATCTCGACCTGCTGGCCGAGATGAATATTGGGGAATTCGTTCTCATATACCTCCACCTCCACCCAGACGCTGGAGAGGTCGGCGACATTGAACAGAACCTCACCAACATTTACATACTGTCCCTGTTGCACCATCTTCTCGATAACGATACCGGAGATGGGGGTGTAGATAGGGAGACGGATATTCGGTTTGCCACTCTTCTCCAGTTCGGCAATCTGGCTCTCCTTGACCCCGAAGAGCATCAACCTCTGCCGGGCCGAGCCTACAAGACCATCACCATTCTGGGAGATGGAGGGGATCGAAGAGTTTTTCAGCTGTTCACGGCTCTTGACCGCCAGCAGATATTCCTGTTGTGTCGCGACCAGATCAGGCGAGTACACTTCCGCCACCGGTTTATCCCTGGATACGAAGGCTCCAACAGTGTTTACATTAAGCCGGTCGATTCGCCCGGCGATCCAGGCGGTTGCCTTTGCCTGACGCGACTGGTCGTACTGCACGATGCCGACGGCGTTGATCTCCTTATTCAAGGGCGCTTTCTTCGCTTCGACCGTTGCAACATTAGCCATGACTCTCTGAACAGAGGAAAGAGAAACATGGCCGAGCATATCGGCCTGCCGTTTCTGCTCCGGAGTCTGGGCTGCGCCATCGGCAGGTGCATTGTCGATCTTCTTGATCAGTTCCATGCCGCAGATCGGACAGGTGCCCGGTTTGTCCTTGATGATGAACGGATGCATGGAGCAGGTGTAGAGCTGTTTGCCTTGGGACGCCTTGCCCTCTGCGGCATGATCGTGACCCTTATGCTGCCAGGCATACCATCCGCCGCCCGCTGCCGCTACAAGAATGATTACTACCAGTGGGATTGCGATTTTCCTGTTCAGAGCCATGGCCATACCTCGAAATCAATTTTGAATTTTAAATTTTGAATTTTGAATTGAATTTAACATTTATAATTCAAAACCCGTAATTGCCTTTAGTGCAGTTCCATCCCCACCGCCGCCTCCAGCTGGGCAAGCTTCATCATGTATTCGGCCTGCGACTCGTACAGTTCGCGCTCATAGTTGAACAGGTTCATCCTGCCGTCCAGAAGCGTGAGAAAATCGACCTTGTTGACGCGGTAGCTGATGACCGCCGACTCCAGCGATTGCTCCGCCTGGGGGATAATCCCCCCCTTGTAGAGCTCCACCAGTTTCCGGCGGCGGTCCATCTGGGCGAGGGTATCGCTGATGGTGTAGGAGATCGTGTTCTTTAAGGCATTCAATTCTTCCGTGGCCATACTCGTCTCGGACGTTGCTTCGGCCAGCATTGCATGGCGGCGCTCGCGTTGGAAGGGGAGGTTAAAAGTTACGCCGACGGTGAACATGTCGTAGCCGGGGTCGGTTATCATGTCGGTCGCAATGGCTTCTTTGAACATGTATTCAAAGGAGAGATTGAAATCGGGGTAGAACTCCTTCTGCGCCAGGCGGTGAGAGGCCTGACCTTTGCTGGTCAGACTGGCCAGACTTTTTATCTGGGGGCGTCTTTCAAGGGCTGCCTGATTCAGCTGTTCGGCGGAGAGCGACAACTGCGGCAGGGAAAAATCGGCGACCGTGCCGACCGGCGTGTTTCCGGGGCGGTAGAGAAGGTAGTTGAGATTTGCTTCCAGGCTTTTGCGCTGCTGTCTGAGGGTGATCTGCATATCGAGCATCTTGGATTTTTCAAGGCCGGCCTTGTAGATGTCCTGCTGCACCCCCTGACCGACGGAGTACTTCGACTCGGCAATGGTCACGAAATCGGCCAGGATCCTCAGGTTCCTGTCAACAATCTCCGTGTACTTATCCACAGCCCAGATCTGGTACCA
>JBAVTM010000181.1:0-1891 GCA_049696195.1 Desulfuromonadaceae bacterium
CCTTACCCTACCCTGCGCAGTCCATCGGCGATCTTTATCCTGACCGCCCGCCAGGTCGGAAATATCCCGGCAACGATCCCCACGATCAGGCAAAAAAACAGATCCATGTACAGCGTTGAACGCTCGACCTGGAACACCGGTATAAAACTCCCCATGACTTCGCCGAATTTTTGTGCGACCGGAAAAGTCAGCAGTATGCCGATACACCCCCCGGTCATCGTTATAAACAGCGATTCGCCGAAAACCATGCCGGCTATGTGATGCGCCTGGAAACCCATGGACTTGAAGATCGCATACTCTCCGATCCTCTCACGGGCCGTCATCGCCATGGTATTGGCTACCACCACCATAATAATGATGATCACGACAAAGGAGACAATGCGGATCGCCACGACGATCGCTTCGGTCATCGAAACGAAGCTGAGCTGAAAGGCCTTTTCAGTTTCGGTCAGCGTTTCTGCAAGCGAGTTTTTGAAGGCTGAATCGACCGAGAGAGAAACTTCCGCCGCCGCCTGGGGGTTTTTCAGGCCGATAATATAGACACCGACCTGGTCGGCCCGCCGGGGCACCGTTTTTTTGAGCGATTCGTTCAGATAGTCCCACTGAAATAAAAACTGATTTTCATCGGTGGATTTATCGGCGCCGCTGTAGATGCCGCGTACGACAAACTCCCAGGTGCCGGGGAAGATCGTCCCCTTGAGCGGAATGGTATCGCCGACCTTCCACCCAAAGCGTTCAGCCAGCTTTTTTCCGATTACGCACCCCTTCCGGTCCTGCTGAAAGGCCCGCTGCTCATCCGGTGTCAGGACGAATTCCGGATAGAGCGGCAGATAACTCTTCGGTTCGATGGCAAAACTGGGGAAAAAATTCTTTTCCGTTATATACACACCGCCGAACCAGTTGGCGTAGGAAACCGCCGAGACCCCCTCGATGTGCCGGATACGCTCCTGATAGGCGATCGGCAGGGAAAACACCAGCGACACCGCATTCCGGCAGACCAGACGGCTGGATGACGACGCGTTGACCCCGGCGTACCAGGCGCTGACGACCGTCTGCAGCAGTCCGAACGCCAGGATGGCAACCGTAATCCCCAAAATAGTCAGGAGTGTCCGCAGGCGGTGCCGGAAGGCGTTGCGGGAGAGAAGCTTAAGGAGAAACATCGTTCAGCAGCCCTTTTTCCAGATGGCGGATGATGTGCGCCTTCTCGGCGGCCCGGGGGTCGTGGGTCACCATGATGATGGTTTTCCCCTGCTCCGCGTTCAGCCGGGACATCAGGTTGAGGATCTCCCCGGCGGAAACCCGGTCGAGGTCACCGGTCGGCTCATCGGCAACCAGGATGGTAGGGTCGGTGACAATCGCGCGGGCAATCGCCACCCGCTGCTGCTGGCCGCCGGAAAGCTGGGAGGGGTAATGATCCATCCGGTCGATCAGACTGACAACCGCCAGGGCGGTGTGAACATGCGCGCGGCGTTCGCTGCGCGAAAGCGAGGTCAACAGCAGCGGCAGTTCCACATTCTCGAATGCGGTCAAAACCGGTATCAGGTTGTAAAACTGGAAGATAAAGCCGACATGCGCCGCCCGCCAGCGCGCCAGATCAGCCTCGTTCAGCGTCGCGATATCAACGCCGTCAATCACGATGGAACCGCTGTCGACGGTGTCAATCCCGGCGATCAGGTTCAGCAGCGTCGACTTCCCCGATCCTGACGGACCCATCAACGCCAGGAATTCGCCCCTGACGATGTCGAAAGAGATCCCTTCCAGAACCGGTACCGGCTGATTGCCGCGTCGATAGGATTTGGAAACGGCGTTGATCGTGACAATGGCCTGTTGGCCGACAGAATCCGGCATGCTATTTCTTCTCCGGCAGGGAGATTCTGCTGCCGTCCTTCAG
>JBAVTM010000182.1:0-1793 GCA_049696195.1 Desulfuromonadaceae bacterium
TACATAACTGGGCTGAGGCTGACCGGGCGGGTTTTCGGCCCGGTCTTGCCGATGGTTGGAAACCCCGTCTATTTAATCAATTGACTTGCTGTAAGATATAACTTACATTGTTGGTAATGCAAACAGAGCCATTCAGAATAGCGTATTACACCGACGAAAACGGGAACAAACCATTCCGGGAATGGCTAAATGATTTGCGTGACCAAATCGCGGCAGTGCGCATCCGTGCTCGCTTGACGCGGGTAAGGGCAGGAAACTTTGGTTCAGTCCGCAACGTTGGCGAAGGAGTTGTGGAACTGAAGATAGATCATGGCCCCGGTTATCGTGTCTATTACGCGATTGACAATGGAACGGTTGTTCTCCTTTTGTGCGGCGGAGACAAACGGACTCAACAGCGCGATATTGAAAGCGCTCAACGGTTTTGGAAAAACCATCAGGAGCAACGAAAATGAAACATATGACCGACTACGAATCCGATCTTCATGAGTGGCTGAAATCTCCCGAAAATGCCGCTGCATATCTGAATGCAGTTTTGGAAGAGGGTGACAAATCAGCGATGCTGCTAGCCTTGCGGGAAGTGGCGCAGGCTAACGGCGGCATGACGGCAATTGCCGAAAGATCACATGTAAAACGCGAAAGTCTTTACCAGATGCTTTCCAAACGCGGCAATCCGGAGCTAACCAGTCTTTTTAATGTTCTTCATGGCATGGGGCTGACCATTACTATACAACCGATGCATGAGGTCGGGGCATAGATTTCAATCATGCCTCCTTCAAAAGTTGCTCTTCAATTGCCTTAAGCGTTCTACCAGCTTCATCCTGCCAACTTTGCGGGCCGCTTCTGCTCGTTCCCGCAACAAGTGCGGCAGCACAGGAAGATGAACTTAATAATGAATCTTTCTCAAGACGGTATTTATCTCCGTTAAGCTTTATATTTCCATCTTCCAGCCACTTATCTCTCATAGCTTTCCATCCCGCTGCCAGACTTGAGAGAACCTAAACAGGAGAGAACCTAAACAGTGTCAGGTCTACACATCGACATTTCTCAACTTTGCATGCAGCTTGCCTACCAGATCTCTTAGGTCAGCATCCTCTGCCATCTTGTCTGCAAATCTCTTGCTTGCCTGTGATACTGCCGATTCACCTATACCAAACCGCTCACCTATCTCTTTAAGTCGTGCGCCGCTATATTTGTGGCTAATATAGATACCTGCCTTGGCTGCCAGTTGCTTACTTTCTCCAAAGCAACTTCCAGCTTCTTCAATGATTGCTTCCAGTGACAAGCGCCTGGATATCTTACGCAACTCTGGCAGGTTCCTGTCTGGCTCTTTACTAAACAGATATTTTTCCTCTATGGATGCCATGAATTCAGGGCTTCCCAGAATGGCTGTGGCAGTGGAACAATCCAGTGTATATTCAACTTCCTCTCCAAGCAGCTCATGTACAAAACGGTGATATTTTTTCTTGGCTTGGACATTGCTCCCGAAATATCCGAGAATGAAGTCCGTTTTAAGCCACTCCGGAGCCTTGATTTCGCCGATGTACGCTTTGAAACTTGACCACCGGTATGCTTCCGGTTCCCCTACCATTTTTGCCCGATGTGGATTCAAATGTATGTATCGGGAAAGCTCTACAGCATATTCATCGGCCTCAACCAGTATCGCCTTGTACCTCCCTTGGAAGAGGTGCCCCGCTCGGCTTCTCTTGGTGTTGTAATAATTGGTGTATGCTCCATTTATGTGTCGCATGATTTGTGACAGATTCCCGTCAGGTGTCTCCAGCAATAGATGATAA
>JBAVTM010000183.1:0-3945 GCA_049696195.1 Desulfuromonadaceae bacterium
ATGTGGCGCCGTCGGCGCTTCCCGACAGTGAACCCAGGCAGGCAGAAAAAGCGGCTGAGAAGTCAGCAGCCGTTCCGGATGGTGAAAAAGAACTGTATGGCGGCAAGAGCCGAGACACCTGGCGCAAGGAGCTGGATGCTTTTGAATCCGAAATGAGCGGTATCGAACAGCGTATGGAGTTGTTGAGGAAACAGATTTATGACCCGAAAAATGTTTCGAGATCTCAATTCGAGGCACTAAAAAAGGAATACGATGACAGTCGGGCAGCCTATGACCAAAAATACAAGAATTACAGTGAGTTGATTGAGACGGTGCGCAAGGCCGGAATCAGTGTGGATATCAAGAAATAGCGCGATTTTAATACCATGAACGTAGAGAGGCCCGGCGGATGTCCCGTCGTGCCTCTCTACGTTCGGTTATACCCGGATTCAAAAAGCCATCAACCGCTTAATCAGTCCCGGAAACGCCATGTCGGTTGTCATGATTACCGTCAATGAAATCATGATCACGACGGTGAGCCGGGCGATGATGTTAAAGAGCGGGCCATTGACAAACGTTCCCATCAGGTTCTTGTCATTGATCAGCTTGAGCATGAAAAGCAGTACAAACGGCAGAACCGCACCGTTGACGACCTGCGAGATGAACATGATCGTCATGAGCGGGGCGTTCGGGATCAGGATCAGGCCTGCGCTTATGGCGATGATGATCGTAAAGAGCCAGAAGAACTGCGGTGCCTGTTCAAAGTCCTTGTCGACCCCCGATTCCCACCCCATCCCTTCGCAGATGTAATAGGCCGTGGATAGCGGCAGGATACAGGCGGCAAAGAGCGAGGCGTTGAAAAGACCGAACGCGAACAGCGACGAGGCGTATTGACCGACCAACGGTTTCAGGGCCATTGCCGCATCGGCGGCGGTTTCGATCTTCAGTCCATGCAGGTGGATGGTCGAGGCGCACGCCACCATCATGAAGAATGCCACCACGATGGCCATGATGCAGCCGAAGATGACATCAATCCGCGAAAAATTGTACTGGTCGGCCGTGATCCCCTTTTCAACGACTGCTGCCTGTTGGTAAAACTGCATCCAGGGGGCGATGGTCGTGCCGACGATGCCGATCAGGGTCATCAGGTAGGCGCTGTCGGTTTTGAATGTCGGGGTGACGGTCGCTTTCAGGACGACAGTCCAGTTCGGCCCGGCCATGAAGGCGGCGATCGGATAGGCGATATACACCAGGCACGCTACCAGGAACACCTTTTCCACGACCTTGTAGGACCCCTTGACGATCAGCAGCCAGACCAGAACCGCGCAAATCGGTACGGAAATATATTTGCTGATGCCGAAAATTTCGAGGCTGGCGGCGATACCGGCGAACTCGGAGATCGAATTGCCCATATTGGTCAGCAGCAGGGCGATCATGACGTAGAAGGTGACCTTGACGCCGAAGGACTCGCGGATCAGGTCTGACAGCCCCTTGCCGGTGACGGCCCCCATCCGGGCGCACATTTCCTGGACCACAATCAGCGCGATCGTGGTAGGGATCATCATCCACAGGATTGAGTAGCCGTAGTTGGCCGCGGCGAGGGAATAGGTGGTGATGCCGCCGGCGTCGTTGTCCACATTGGCGGTGATGATGCCAGGACCTAAGATCGCCAGAAAGATCATGACATTGCGGGGGCTGAAGCTCTTGAGCGGCTTCAGGAATCTGAATTGTGAAATGGAGTTGAACATGGGACCTGGGTTTCTAGCGCCGCTTGATTTTGATGATCTGCGGCAGGTAATGGGCCAACACATCGTCAACGGTGACGATGCCGGCCATTTTATCTTTGGCATCAAGTACCGGGATGGCAATCAGGTCGTACTTGGCAAGTGTTTCCAGCATATCCTCCGGTTCCGCATCGATACGCACCGATTTTATGTTCTCTTCCATGATATCGGTGATAAGCGTTTCCGGCGGATTCATGATCAACCCTTTGAGGGAAACGACGCCTTCCAATTGGTCCTCTGCGGTGACGACATAGCCGTAGAAGATGGTTTCAACCTCATTGGCGCACCCTTTCAGGATTTCCAGAGCCCGACCGACGGTGATGTCCGACGTGAGTCTCAGGTAGTCCGGGTTCATCAGACCGCCCGCTGAATCTTCTTCGTGTTCCAGCAGTTCCTGAATGTCTTCGGCATCTTCCTGGTCCATCATGTCCAGCAGTTCCTGTGCTTTCTGCTCCGGCAGGTCACTCAGCACGTCTGCGGCTTCGTCCGGCTCCATCTCCTCCAGGATGTCGGACATCTGTTCATTGTCCAGTTGACTGATGACAAGGTTACGCATGTCCGCTTCAAGTTCATAAATGGTGTCGCCGGTTGTCTCGGCATCGATCGTATCCAGCACCATGCGGATGCTCTGGATCGGGATGTTTTCAATGATATCTGCCAGGTCGGCAGGGTGCATCTCGTTCATCTGGTCGCGGGCGATTTTGAGCGCCAGTTTCGAGGAGTTGGCTTCAAGCGGCTGGACATATTCCCAGCTGATCTCACTGTGCGGGATGTCGCGCTTGATCGCCCGGGCAAAACGCTCTCCAAAACGCTCATAGCCAAGGCGTCTCAGCAGCCCGCGAAAACCGATGTCGACAGAGAATATACAGAGCTTGTGATTCAGCTTGCCGAGCTTGATGTCATTAACCCGAACAACTTTGGCGCCGTCGACATCGACGATCTGCTTGTCAAGCAGGTCGCGTTTGACAAGGATATCCCCCTCTCCGGGTTGATACATGTCCAGACCGTGTGGTTTGATGCTGCCGGTTGAAATCACGATGTGAGTAAAGAGCGAAACCTCGCTCCAGGGGAGGGTCTTTATCCCCTTGCGCGATTTGATTACGATGTGTGAAACCTCCGGGAACACTTCACCCGGAACCATGATCAGATCACGCAGAATGCCGATCTGATCACCATTGATGTTGATTACCCTGCGGCCAATGACCGAACTGAGATAGATTTCGTTTATTTTAATCAT
This sequence comes from Desulfuromonadaceae bacterium, assembly GCA_049696195.1. Taxonomy (GTDB): domain Bacteria; phylum Desulfobacterota; class Desulfuromonadia; order Geobacterales; family Pseudopelobacteraceae; genus JACRCG01. Next base: position 3,001 of record JBAVTM010000183.1, read on the forward strand.
CATAACTCAAACCTTCGCACAAACTAAAAAAGGCCCATTCGAGAAGAAAAGGCCTTTACAAAGATGCAAACAAACCATTTTCCCCCTGGTTGATTTTCGGCAGTGCACAACGTAGGATCTGTTCCAGCTACATTGGGTCAAGCCTTAATCCGGCAAAACCTGGTAACCGCATTGGCGTCTTTCGACGTTTCTGGGTAGTAGCATCTGTTTGTGCAAACGCCTCATTCTAACGAGGAACTTTATGTAGTGATACAAACTACCTGTATTACCGGGTTGATTACGGAAAAAGTATGGAACGCGTTTCAAAAGTTTTACCGCTTTTTATAACACGATTGCCCTTTTAGTACAATTGTTAAACACCGTGGGTGACCAGACTGTCTTTGCGATGCAGCCAAAATGACATTGAACCCGCAAAATTCTAGCTTCTGCACGAGTATTCCGTGCGTATTTTAGGCTTTCAACACGCCCTGAATCATTTTCCGTCATGGATTCCATGTATGTATCAAACGGGTAATCAGAAAAACAGATTCATGTGGAATCAACGCTTGTCCTGCCAAAGGTGGAGTGTCGTGCGGCGTAGAATATTCCCCACCGGCGTTGGATATTCTCCACCAACTATGGATATATTTTGGTAGCAGTAAATAAAAAGTGTAATTACATCGGTATGTTATATGTGTGGTTTGATTGGCATGGGATTTGAATAATGTTTACAGAAATATGAGGGGTAAGCATATGACCTTAATTGACAGCAGTAACCGCATAAGCAGCATCGAAAGGTCCGGCCTGACCGGCCCCCTGGCAGGTCAGGTGCTCCGGACGCTGTCGTCACTAGCGCCTGTAGGTTCGTAATGAACGCAAAAACCATATCTACCTCGCTTCTCGTCATTGCGGCCGTCACCGTGCTGGTGCTTCTCGCATTTCGTGTCAGAATCGGCGCGACGGCCG
>JBAVTM010000184.1:0-1678 GCA_049696195.1 Desulfuromonadaceae bacterium
GGACTATGATCAACGAGGTTTCCATGCAGAAGGAACGGCATAAAATTCTGATCGTCGACGATACGCCGGCAAATATTCAGATCTTGAATGAAGTTCTGCAGGGTGATTACGATATTTTCTTCGCCACTAACGGTCCGGACGGGATCCGGATAGCGCAGCGGGAAGAGCCTGATCTGATTCTGCTGGATATCATGATGCCGGAGATGGACGGCTATCAGGTCTGCACCAAGATCAAAGCGGACCCGGGAACCTGTCAAATTCCAGTGATCTTCATTACCGCCATGAGTGATGAAGAGGATGAGAAAAAAGGACTCGAATGCGGAGCGATCGATTACATCACCAAACCGGTCTCACCTCCCATCGTGAAATCGCGAGTGAAAAACCACCTGGAATTAAAGGGCCAACGTGATGATCTGAAAGCGCTCACCATCGACCTCGGCGACAAAAACCGGCAACTGGAACGTGAACGGACCCTGGCGCATAAGGTACTGGAGTGCATTCTTCCCCAGCGCTTTGAACTTCCCGGTTTCACCACTGCCGTCATGTTCCGCCCTTCCAACCAGATAGGGGGGGACTTTCTGGATGCCTGGTCTGACGGCGACTACACCCACTTTCTGATCGGCGATATTTCGGGGCACAGCATTTCAGCCGCGTTGATGATGGCGGTCAGCAAAGGAATATTCAGATCCCTCGGCTACTCCATGACCGATCCGGTTGAGATAGTCGGCGCCGCCAACAGGATGCTCTGTCCGATGATGCTCGACAGCGGGATGTTCCTGACCCTGGTGTACGTTTTGTTCGACCGTCGCGACAGCAGTATGTGCGTCGTATCGGCCGGCCACAACCCGATCTATCGCTTGGACGGCAGCCGGATTACCGCCATTGATTCGACGGGACCGGCCATCGGGTGGGACCCGGAAGATGCTTGGAAGTCGGTTCGCTGCCGGTTCGACCCCGGCATGCGGCTGTTCCTGTATACGGACGGTCTGACAGAAGCAAAGAACGCCGCAGGGACGGAGTTCGGCGAGGAGCTTCCTTCGTTACTTGCACTGTGCCGTTATCCACAGGCATGTATTGACCGGATATACGCTGCCGCAGAAAAATTCAGCAGTGGCGAGTTTGCGGACGATGTCACTATATTCTCCATAGGGAGAGATTGACTATGAGCGATACCGGCAGGTTAAGCATTGCCTTCGAACCGAATTTTGCCAATGTCAATATGGTCCGGGCGGCAGTTCGGGGGATTTGTGCCGATTTTTTTAGGTTGGACTGCAACGCGGCGAGCATCATGGATTTCTGTCTTATCGTAACCGAGCTGATGAACAACGCTGTCGAGCATTCAAACGCCAAGAAGATAAAAGTTGAGCTCTTACTCTCCGAGCATGAAGCGGTCTTTCGCCTGATTTCCGCTGGGCACGGTTTCGATCCGACCCAGACGGCGAAGATGCCCGGCCTGGAACAGGACGGAGATCTCCCGGATGGCGGGTACGGCCTTGCCCTGATTCAGGCGCTGGTGGACGGCATGGAGTATGAGCACCAGGAAAACAGGAACATGGTAACGTTACGAAAGAGATTTCCGGTGAATCCGGGGGAGGACCAGTAATATGGAAATAAAGCTCGAAATGGACCACGAGGTGATCATTCTGAAACTAAACGGAAGCCTGGTAGCGAGCAGCGC
>JBAVTM010000185.1:0-7013 GCA_049696195.1 Desulfuromonadaceae bacterium
GGGGAGTACCGTGTTGTAGGCCCGAGCCAGACGGGTGATCGAATCGAGCAGGATGACGACGTCCTTTTTGTGCTCCACCAGTCGTTTTGCTTTTTCGATGACCATTTCGGCAACCAGCACGTGGCGGGTGGCCGGCTCGTCAAAGGTGGAAGAGACAACTTCACCGTTGACCGAACGCTGCATGTCGGTCACCTCTTCCGGCCGCTCGTCGATCAGCAGGACGATCAGGTAAACCTCGGGGTGATTGGCGGCGATAGAATTGGCGATGTTCTGGATCAGCACGGTCTTGCCGGTGCGGGGGGGCGCAACGATCAGGCCGCGCTGACCTTTTCCGATCGGTGCCACCAGCTCGATGACGCGCATCGGCATGTTCTCCGATGTCGTTTCAAGGGTAAGCTTTTCCTGGGGATAGAGCGGCGTCAGGTTGTCGAAGAGGATCTTGTCGCGGGCGACTTCCGGGGATTCGTGGTTGACCGACTCAACCTTGAGCAGCGCGAAATAACGCTCGCCCTCCTTGGGGGGTCTGATCTGGCCGGAAACGGTATCGCCGGTGCGCAGGTTGAAGCGCCGGATCTGGCTGGGAGAAACATAGATATCATCCGGACCGGGCAGATAGTTGTAATCGGTTGCCCGCAGAAAGCCGAATCCGTCCTGAAGCGTTTCCAGGACCCCCTCGCCGAAGATTGAACCGTTCTGTTCCGTCTGGGCGTTAAGGATGGCAAATATCAGATCCTGCTTACGGAGGCTCGATGCCCCCTCGATGTTGAGATCCCGTGCAATAGTGTTGAGGTCACTGATTTTCTTGTCTTTAAGCTCTTGTAAATTCATCTGTTCTCCTGCGTAGCGATCTTCATGGTATGGGGATTATGCATAAGTGGACTCAATTTTTCCGGGGGAGCTTAAAAGCGCCTGTCATAATGAAACAAACAATAGCCGGGAGCTTCAGGAGCAAAGGCGGAATATGATTTTTCAGAGGTCGAATAATGTGCGTATGAAGAAGTCTAGGGATCTGTTTGGATGCCAGGATGTTCAATCTGAGGTGATGTGACGTTACCCTTTATTTTCAGGGCTTGTCAATAAAAAACAGCATAATGAATCGGTAAAAGCTCAATCTTTTGCCGCCGGGGGGTGCGTGGGGCTCAAAAGCTCGTTGATGACGGTTCCGGCCATAGTCAGTCCGAAGATGGACGGTATAAAAGAAATACTGCCGAGAATCACCCGGCGATGCTCACAACGGAACGTCTGCTCTGCCCGGTTGGGGCAGATACAGTCGGCGCCGCAGGCGTTTGATGTCGCGGGGTCAAGATCACGATGCAGTTCGGTCGAGTAGACGACCTGCACTCCTGAGGTGATACCTGCCTTTTTCAGGATTTTCCTCATACTGCGGGCCATCCGGCAGTTTTTGGTGGACGAGATATCGGATACTTCTATCTTTGCGGGATCAAGTTTGTTTGCTGCCCCCATGCTGGAGATGATCGGAATGCCCTGTTGCCGGCATACCGTTATCAGAGATGCCTTGGCGGTGAAATGATCAATCGCGTCGAGAACATAATCGGGGGGCGGTGTGAGCAGCTGTTCGGCGTTTTCAGCCGAGAAAAACGCCTTGACCGGTATAATCCCGGCGGCTGGATTGATATCACGCAATCGCGTCGCCATGGCCTCCACTTTTGGCTGGCCTACTGTGCTGGAGAGTGCGTGGATCTGCCGATTGATGTTGGTCAGGCAGATGTCGTCAAAGTCCACCAGCGTGATCCGCCCGATGCCGGCACGACCCAGAGCCTCTGCAGCATAGCTGCCGACTCCGCCGACCCCGCAGATCATGACGTGTTTATCGGCCAGGGTTGTTAATCCGCCGGAGCCGATCAGCAGTTCGGTACGGGAAAAACGATGAAGTGCCATAGGGTGCTGTTACCTTTTATTCTTTGTTGGTTGGAGTGGGGATTTTTCCCCTCTACACGATTATTCTCGCAAAGTCGGCAAGTTCGGATATGCGCGCCGGCCCGTAACCGACAAAATCACCATCGATCTGGATGGGGCTGCTTCCCCGGACGTCAAAGCTCGAAGAGTGCATCCGGATCAGATGTTTGTTTGCGACGCTCCTGCCCCGGAACAGGTCCAGTGCGCTGCTCAGATAGGTGCGTCGCGTGTTCCCCGTAATGCAGACGGCGGAAAGTCCCGACGAAAAGGGGCTGCTACCGGGTGACAGGATGAAATTACCGCCATAGCGGGAGGCATTGCAGACGATCGCGGTGTGGCATGTGACAGCGCCTTCAGGGGTACCGATTTCGAATACCGTGGGATCCCAGGTGATTGCGCGCTTCAGCGCCGACAGCGCGTAGGCTCCCTGGCGCAGAACTCTTTTCCCCCATGGCCACACATCCCTGACTACAGCCCCGTCAACTCCGATCCCCGCCATGAGCAGAAAACGGTGGGTACGCCCTGCCAGTTCGAGGACACCGACCGAAAAAGGGCGGGCAGCGCCGGCAGCTATTTTTTTCAAGCCGTCTTCAATTGATGAAATGCCGATTTCAGTTGCGAGGACGTTTGAAGTGCCCAGGGGGAGAATTGCAAGAGTCGTTGCGGCCGGCTTCAAGGCGTTTACCACGGCATTTATGGTGCCGTCTCCCCCGGCAACAATAACCAGCTGACGCTCACTTCTTTCGTTTATCGAGGTGCAATGGGAGATAATCTCGGCGGGTGTGTGTACCCGAAAAACTTCAGGAGTTATTCCGTTGCCGCGCAGCTGAGCAAGAATAGCCTGGAAACGGCGTGCGGAATAGTGCCCTGATAAAGGATTTACAAACAGGTATGTTGTCATGGCAGCAAATAACCGATGTTCTGAAGTACTATCATGTAGTGACCCTGCGGTCGTTTTGCGTATGGATGGGTGACGTGACTTCAGCGAGCATAAAAACGTCCCATTCCTTCCATCGCGCTCTTTGAAATTTCCGGGCGTATCTTTGCTCCGGGAAGTGGTCTGTAGAATGCGTCAAGAATATCCATCTCTCCAGATTTCTGAACGACCGTTATTCTGTCGGGTTCGTTGGTGCTGAAGGTGTCCCATGAACTTATCAGTACGTACGGACGGGGGGATTTGTCCAGTAAGTTTCTCCCGTTGCTGAACTTTGATGGATCGGTCTTACAGGCAAACATATCCTTCATCAAGGTGGGAACAATATCCAGATGGCTGGTAGTGTGTTTATAAATTGCCGGAGTCTTGCCCGGCCAGTGAATCACCAGGGGAGTTTGTGTTTGAAAACGGGCAAAATTACCGACATGCCCCCAATAGTTCATTTTTAGATCGTTAAACTCCTCACCGTGATCCCCGGTAATCAGGATGATGGTGTTTTCCAGAAGATGGCTTCTTTTCAGTTGCTCCAACACTTTTCCAATGAGCAGATCATTGTAAAATACGGCGTTTTTGTATCTGTTTACGTACGGGACGGGGTCCGTGTTGTTGTTTAAGGTAAGATGGTTGACGTCTTTCAGTTCAGGCTGAAAGGGAGATGTTTCATCCGGATGACCTGCGACATGCGGGGAGTCAAAAAACATAAAACCAAAAAACGGCACACCCTGTGGGGTGGAAGCGATAAAATCAATCATCTTTTCTGTAATGACACGATCATTCGCCACTGACCCCCCACCCGTCTGGCGAAGTTCTATCTTGTTGCGGATATCAGCAAAGACCGTCCGATCAAACTCGGGGTTGATCAGGGGAGCACTGGCCAATATCTCCATCCGGTACTGCTGCCGTTCGAATTCTCTCATCAGCACCGGGCTCTTTTCTTCGGCAAGCATCGAGTGCCAGTAGGTGCCATAGAGCCCATAGAAGAGACCGAATATGCCAAAACGTGTGGCATTGCCGGAGCTGAAGTGATTATCAAAACGCCAGCTCTCTTTGGATAAATGCCAGATGTTGGGGGTGACATCAGGGGTCAGCGCATCAAAACGCCAACTGTCTATTACCATCAAGAGTACATTAGTTTTTTCAGGCTTGCTTGGACACGTTATGGTTTCCATCGGGTATCTCAAGGCACTGTTTTCGTTCTCTAATCGTAAACCGTCTTTTTTTTGTTCTACCGCAAGTCCCAATCTAACCATCATGTGCTTCATTGTGAGGGGTTTGTAGGCTGGAAGATAGCGTACTTGCTTGGTAATCGCCGTATAATGATTCGCGTCGGCCCACGCATGCATGATATGACCGGCAAGGATGATGCATCCTATGGCTATGCTCAAAAGCACTCCGCAGGATCGTACCCCTGTCGTTACCCAGCGCCAACTGACCCGGGCGATAATCCACTCAAGTGATGCAATTACAGCAATTGCCAGTGCCATAACCAGCCAGATCTTACCGGTCAGCGGAAGAATGTCCTTTACCGCGCCACTGGTCAGCAGGTTCCAAACCATACCGTTCAGATGGAATCTGTATTGAGCAAAAACCATGCTGTCAACGACGATGGTAAGAATGAGTACTGTTTCCAGGATAACTGAAATAGTGAACACAAGCCGGCGTGACGGGTATATGGCGATGACTGCTGCAATGAGAGGGAATGCAAAGAGTGCCAACGAAAAGAAATGGCCGGGGAAGGCAATGCCGAGGAAAACCCTGGCAAGGATGCCCTCGGGGACCGTCATGCTCTTCATGTAGTTGAGAGATAGCACCATCAGGACAAAAGCATTGGCAAACAGAAACCATAATGCCCATCTGAGCATGATGACTCTGTTTTGTTTGTTGGATTCAGTTCTGGCTATATCAAAAAAAGCCGATCTTTTTGTTGTACGTGGGTTTGGCATGTCAGAATCTCGCGGGCTTGTTTGAGTTTAATTGAGCCGGTCAGCCATGGGCTATAAGAAAGTCATCGGCACAAATCGTGGCATCGATGTTGTCGAGAATAAAGAGAGGTACGGAACCAAAAAATGACGCCCAGGCTGTGTATGTGCTCGGAGGACCGATCAAAAAATCGCATTGGGCAAATGCGTACATATCTTCAAGTGGGTGGTTGTTCCCCATAACATAATTCAAGCCTTTAAAAACCTGTTCATCCTGCTTTGTATTTGAACAGATCAAAAACCTGATGCGTTTCTCCGGCATTGTTGCTGCAAAACGGCCCATAACGGCTGCATATTCAGATGTGTCAAAATAGTATGCGCCACCTTGCCAGCGCTTGTAATCTCCCTGCCGGATATGGACGCCGACCAACAGTTCACAGTCATTACGTGCCTTGGAAATAAGGCCTGAAACAGCAGAGGAATGCTTTTCTATCGGTGTGAAAAATGTCCGAACCTGCTCTGCATGCTTTTTGATATGCACAGGGTCTCTAAATAACCAGGCATCTTTTATTATAAGCAGATGGTTTGATGTCGCCAGATGTATATAATCCGGATTTGTCATGTCGTAACACGCTTCCGGATACGTATCCGGAGATATATCCAGAAGCGCAGCGTTCAGAAGCCTGCATATCCAGCTGCATTTGGAGAGAGGCAGCACAACCTTGCTGATAAATCGGTAATACAGGCTCTGCAGTATGGAACTGTGTACTCTGGACTCTCGTGCCGGATACCTGCAGAAGAAGTCGTTCCGGGTACCCATGAAGTATCGAGAGTAGCTGTAAAAACTGGGATTTTGAACTTCATAGCCGTACTCGATTGCGTTTGCAATGATGTGGGCAAACACAAAGAGCCTGTTTCCCATCTGTCCGGATCTTTTACCTATAATAACCATTCATCAGACCTGAAATACATCAAGATGTTATTTTTTGTCGTTCTGAATTTCGTATAGTCTCATATATTTTAAAAAAGTGCCAATTGCACCCATAACTGAAATAACAAAGCCTTGAACTCCGTCGAGAAAACCGAGCCGGATGAAGTAGCGCTGGAAAAATGCAGATGCGGGGCGAACGGAGACATGATGCCATTTTGCCCGTTTGCCGTTGGCATAATAATCGGCAGCCGACATCTGTGCATACCGTGCAATTCGAAGCAGATAGGTGTGCAGGTCAAGGTCCTGCTCATGCAGTATGTCGCCGTCAAGTTTTTTTGTTAATCCATGGGGGATGAAACGCTCATGTACGTTCGCATTGTTCCACGCACCCCTTGTGCGGCAATACAGGCGTGCCTTGTAATCCGGGTAGAAGGATGAGTGTTTGATCCATTTGCCCCAGAACCGGGTTTTTCGTTTGAACTCAAAACAGGCGTATCGTTCATAATCGTCTGCCCGTAACGCCTTGATTGCACTTCTCATCTCATCAGAAACCCGTTCGTCAGCATCCAGTTCCAATACCCAGTCGTGGGATGCCAGTGACATTGCATGGCTCTTCTGATCCCTGAAACTGCTGAAGGTGTGCTGATGGAAGGATACCCCGAATTCTTTGCAGATGTCAGGGGTGCCGTCAGTGCTGAAATCATCGACGACGATAATCTCGTCAGCCCAGTTCAGGGATATCAGGCAGTCACCGAGTTTTGCGGATTCGTTTTTTGTGATTACGTAAGCCGATATGGGAGGAGTCTTAACTGACAAGGCCACGCCTTTCACGCTCTACAGGATAGCAATATGCAAAATGTACTTTAAAAATAGTCCTACAAATCAGTGCAATGAGAAACATGCTAACGGCACGAAACACTGTCAGCCTTGATCTTTGCCAATTGTTCATCGATGTTATCTTTGGTAAGAAGGATTCCAAAGTCGGAAGGAGTTTTTGCATCTTCCACACCGGTTATTCTATGGGCGATCATCGTCCCAACCGGAGCATAAAAGTGATGACTGTCGCTAAAATTCTTGCTGTAATCCAAGGTAATAGAATTCAGATACTCGAAATGCCATACTTGGCCGAACACCCCTACCATTTCCTTCAGCCATCGTTCGTACTGGGGGAATTTCCCCTCCAGGACCATGGCACAGAAATATGGCTTCGACACTGGTGTGGTGAACGGAATGAACCTGGTGTTGGGGTTCGTCTGTATGAGTTCTGTCAGCGACTTTGCCAGGTCGTCTCTGTAGGTGTAATCGTTACGGT
>JBAVTM010000186.1:0-8153 GCA_049696195.1 Desulfuromonadaceae bacterium
CAATTGAGCTATCATGATGCTTCACCTCTTAGATATACACTTTAGCACTCTATGCAAGTGACTGCTAAAATATAGCAAACGATCTTAAAAGAATCAAGCGGTTGTTTGTGTACCAATATCATCTGAGTGGTAACTATAAACCGCTCCAGGGACCGGGTTGCAATCATTTCTTCTGTATTATGGCCGTTTTGCGTATTAGGGGTACTACCGGAATATTCCCCCATCAAGACCGGTGCATCAAGTTGCTTCAGCAGGGTTACATTCCCTTTGACGATAGCGAATTCTACCATGAGGGCGCTCGCTACGCCGAAGGAGCCGGTCAGCGTATCAAGACGGTAGACCCGATCACGAATGGAAGTGTTGAAATGATAAGGGGCTCCGATAATCGGAGCCCCCTTTTGTTGTATGTACTGAAAATAACCGATGTTTCAGTACAGGGGAACAGACGCCAACTTAACACCGGTTACCGTGCTTAGTTGGCCCGTGCCGCCAGTGCTGCTGCTCATGTCAGCAAAACTGCAGGCATATCAGCCGAGTTACCACGTTCTACCGCCCCCATGGCAGCCGGGCGACGCGCAGGTACTCGTCGTCGCATTCCAGCCGATGGTGCTAACCACGTTCACGACTCCGTTATTATGAGTAGCCGTGTTCACTGTCGTGGCACTGTAGCCGGTGCCGTGGCAAGAAAGACAACTGATACCTACTGAATTTACATGGAAATCATGTTGGCCTGTCGCGGGAGGAATGGCATGGCAGCTGCCACACGCCAGCGCAGCGGCATTGGTGGCGGCGCTGGCCTGGGCCGAAGCGGCGCTTTCACCGGCGCTGTTAACTGCCGTGACGATGTAAAAGTAGGTGGTGCCGGCGGCAAGACCGGTCTGGGTGTAGGGAGCCGATGCATTGGTGATCTTGGCCCCGCTGGTTTTTGTCACGCCGGAAGTGGTCGCGTAATAGATGTTGTAGGAGGTAGCGCCGGAAACCGCCGACCAGGAGATGCTGACCTGATTAGCACCGCCAGCAGCGGTTACACCGGTCGGGGCTGCAGGAATCGTCACAACCGGTGCATTGGTGGCCGCTGAAACCTGGGCCGATGCCGCGCTCTGTCCTGCTGCATTTACTGCAGTCACGATATAGTAATATGTTGTAGATGCGGCAAGTCCGGTCTGAACATAAGGGCTGGCGGAAGTGGTAATCTTTGTCCCGGCGGTGGTCACGCCCGAGGTTGTTGCCCAGTAGATGTTATACGAGGTGGCACCGGAAACCGCCGACCAGGAGATGGAAACCTGATTGGCTCCCCCGGTTGCCGTGACGCCGGTCGGAGCAGCCGGGACTGCAGGCGCTGCCGCGGTGGTTGTTGCAGAAATCTGGGTTGAAGCGGCACTCTCGCCGACGCTGTTGGCCGCTGTGACGATGAAGTAGTAGGTGGTGCCGGCTGAAAGTCCGGTCTTGACGTAGGGGCTGGATACACCGGCGACTTTCGTTCCGCTGGTCGTGGTTACGCCACTGGCCGTTGACCAGTAAATGTTATACGAAGCTGCTCCTGAAACTGCCGGCCAGGTGATGGTCGCCTGGTTGGTGCCGCCAACGGCAGAGACTCCTGTTGGAGCCGCGGGTGCGGTCGGGGTAGGTACTACGGCAAGGGTGGTCGCCGCAACCTGTATCGAAGCCGAACCTTCACCGGCGCTGTTTACGGCCGTAACGATGTAGTAATAGGTGGTGCCTGCCGTTAGTCCGGTCTGTACCGCCGGGCTGGTGGCGTTGGTAATCTTGGTTCCGTTGGCCTTCGTTACACCACTGGTGGTTGCGTAATAAACATTATACGACGTAGCTGTATTGACAGCACCCCAGGAGAGGGTCACCTGGTTGGTGCCGCCGGTGGCAATTACTCCGGAAGGCGCGGCCGGAACCGTCGGCACCGGCGGTGTCGCAGTTGTGCCTGCCGAGGCCTGGGCCGAAGCTGCGCTTTCCCCGGTACTGTTAACGGCAGTTACGATGTAGAAGTATGTGGTTCCGGCAGCCAGGCCGGTCTGGACATAGGGGTTGGAAACCGAGGTAATCTTTGTGCCGCTGGTTATCGTCACACCCGAAGTGGCTGCATAGTACACATTATACGAGGTCGCATTGCTGACGGAGGTCCAGGAGAGCGTCACCTGGCCCGCGCCGCCAACGGCGGTCAGACCGGTCGGTGCTTCAGGAGCGGATGCGGTCGGGGGCAATGCGCCGCCATCGAAGATTCCGTTGGCGATATCGCTGACTTTGCCGGAGAAAATGACCGCTCCCGATTTAGCGTTGATAATAGAAATAATCCCGTCGGTTACGGTGATTTTCACTTTGTCGAACATGCCGTCCAGATCAAGATGATTGGCAATGTAAATGGACGTGATCGGGTTAGTGTTCTCAGCACCGTACTGCATGAGGAGCGGCTGTAGCTTGGTCAGTAAAATCGAGACCGTCTTTGCAAGATTGCCCCTTATTTTAAGATTTCTGTCGTAATCCGATTTTTCAAAAGCATCTGACGGATCATCAACACCCGCAGCACTGGCCACGATTATATCAGAGAGCGGGTTGATGTTGGCAGTGCCAGTCCCGTCTGCAAACGAATGTAACTTATAATTTACTCCGTCGGCGCTTCCTGCCGCCTGCAGCACATAGGGCGCTTTCATGCCGGTGACATCAATGGCATAAGTGCCGTCACTGCCGATGACTGTCGATTTTTGCAGCGCTGGTGCGGATGAATCCTTGAGGCTGACCTGTCCGGACAGCGGGGCGCCGACAGCGGCAGTACCACTCACAACCTTTGCGGAGACCCCTCCCGAGTTCCCACCGCATCCGGCAAGCACAAGGCCAAGCGTCATCATGGAAAGAACCATTATGGTGGCAATGGATTTATTCACGAGTGTTTTCATTCCATCTCCTTTCGGATTCATATTGCTGTCTTTGTGGCATTCGTTCTTCGTGGTAATTATTTTCATCTGTTCTCCTCTATCCACCGGCTTCATTGAAACAGTTTTGCGGCCGGCCGATGTCTTTGCGACCAAACCCATGGCCCATCATGGGATGATTCGCGGCTTTTTCACGTTTGTTGATATCGGCGGTTACCGGAAATGGGCGCAAAAAAGCCGGGTTGCCGAAATCTCGTGATATTTCGGCAACCCGGCTGTCTTCTGGAGACCCTATAGGCTTTCCGCCCCACCCTCGCGGATGGTTTAGTATTATCGTTACCACTGCCTTATTTATACCGCATTCCGTTCAGTAAAGCCGGCCGGTATAAATGTTCGCCTTAGCAGACGCTACAACATCGTTGTGATGGGTCACCTCCTGTTTCGTATTTTGAGCACAAAAAAGCCGGGGCCTCGTATCGTTTTGCGATATTTCGGCGACCCGGCTGTCTCATTAAGACCCTTAGGTTTTCCGTCCTACCCTCTCGGATAGTTTAGTATTGTCGTGTATCTAATTGTTAGCTGTATTTGCTTACTATTTCGGTGAACAATACCTGATCTAAAAATAAAAAACAAGCAAAAACCTCCCAACGTAAATTTACACTCCCCTGCGGGAACAGTAAAAAGAACGCTTTCTCACTAATAAGTATTCAGGGATGAGGAGCTAAACGACAACCAACAAATGCTACAGCATCTGTTTGAATCCCCAGTAGCAGAGCATGCCAACCACCACCGTCCCGGCAAGTGAGCGGGTCAAACAGGCGCAAAGCAGGGTAGGGAGCGCAGCCAGCAATTCCACTTTGTCAAGGGTAAAGACCCTTGGACCGGAGTGGGAAAAGAGGGTCGGTGCGATCAGGGCGCTCAGGATCGCGGCCGGGATCAGCTCCAGCCATTCGACGAACCACGCCGGCAGGGTGCGGCGGGAAAGCATCGCCAGCGGGAGCATGCGGGGAAGGTAGGTCACCGCTCCCATGGCCAGCATCAACAGCAGGAAGTCCCGGCTACTCATGGTACTCCCCCGGTTTTCGCAAGGTACGTTTCAGGACCAGTCCGGCGGTGGCCGCCAGGCAGGAGGCGACGATCACATAGGCGTTGCCCGGCAGCCAGAGATAGGTCAGCAGGGAACAGACGGCCGCGATCAGTGCGGTGACCGTGAATATCGGACTGCGCAGTTGGAAGACCAGCAGGCAGATGAACATCCCGGTCAGGGCATAATCGACTCCGGCAGCGCCGGGGGGGAGCAGTTGTCCCAGATACACGCCGATCACGCTGCTGACCACCCAGGTGGCGTTGGCCGCATGATTGAGAGTCAGGGCGCTATGGCGGTCCCACTCCCCTCTGTTGAAACGGGTCATGTTGACGGCGAAACTCTCGTCGGTAATGCCGTAGGCGAAAAGTGCCAGAAAGCGTCGGGGTACACCGGAGAAATGGACCGCCAGGGCCGAACTCATCAACAGGTGGCGCAAGTTGACCATGAAGACCGTGGAAACGATCGCCAGCGCCGAGGCGCCGGTGCCGAGCATGGCAACGGCGATGAACTGGGAACCGCCCGCAAAGACAAGCAGAGACATGGCGGCCATCTGCCATGGTGCAAGTCCCCCCTTTTGGGCCAGTACCCCCAGCGACAGGCCGATCGGAAAATAGCCGAGACAGATCGGCCAGGCTGCAGCCAGGCCGGCCAGCACAACCCCTCTTTTTCCTGTGTCAACCGATTCCGTCATAGTTCGTTCCCGCCTCAGATTCAGTGCCCCGGCAACAGTTCATGAGCCAGCGCTCCCAGAGTCTTGATCCCCTGTTCAATTTTATCGTCCCACTGCGCCGCAGACAGGCGGATATGATTGCCGTATTTGCTGGAAAGTGAAAAGAGCGGACCGGGAACGATGCTGATCCCCTTCTCCAGCGCGCGGTGGTACAGCAGGATGGCGTCGGTACCCTCCGGCATCTCTACCCAGAGAATAAACCCGCCGGCCGGGTGGGTCATACGAGTTCCGGGGGGGAAATAGCGGGCCACGGCATCGGCCATCTGTGACATGTTGCGGGCGTGGACCCTTCTGATGCTTCTCAGGTGGTGGTCGTAGCCGCCGGTTGCCAGGAATTCGGCCAGCGCCAGTTGCGGCGGTGAGGAGGGGGCGACATTCATGATCATCTTGATCCGCTCCATCTCACTCTGGAAACGTCCGGCAATCGCCCAGCCAATCCGGTAACCGGGGGCAATGGTTTTTGAAAACGACGAACAGTATATGACGAGGTCGGAACGGTCAAAGGATTTGGCGGCAGTGGGACGCTCGTTGCAGAAGGTCAGATCGCCGTAGATGTCATCCTCAATCAGCGGGATTTCATGGCGGGCCAGCAGTTCCACCAGTTCACGCTTGCGCTCATCAGGCATCAGGCTCCCCAGAGGGTTGCTGAAATTGGTAATGACCAGACAGGCGCTGATTTTGCCCTGTCCGATGGCATAGCGCAGCGCCTCGATGCTGATGCCGTCCCGGGGAGTTGAAGGAATCTCCAGGGCCTTCAAACCGAGCTCTGCGATCATCTGCATGAAATTAAAGTAGAAAGGGGACTCGACCGCGATCGTGTCACCGGCGCGGCAGGTGGCCCGCAGCGCCAGCAGCACCGCTTCGACACACCCGGACGTTACCAGGATGTCGTCCGGCCCGCTGCTGATGCCGGCCACGAGAGCCCGGCGGGCGATCTGCACCCGCAGGCGTTCATAGCCGGGGGGCATCTGGTACAGAACCCCCTGCTCGCCGTATCGTCGCATTTCGCTTGCCATGATCCGGTTAAGCTTGTCGATCGGCAGGTTCTGTGCGCTCGGTATGGCGCTCCCCAGCGGCAGCAGATCGCGGTTCATCATGTTGCGCATGACCTGCTGGCACAGCTCACTGATCGTGACCGTCGTCGGAGCGGTAAATGACCGCGACTGCAGGTCCGGTTCCCGTATTTCCGGTACCCGGCTGCGGACATAGTAGCCGGACTGCGGACGCGCCTCGATAAGGCGCTGGTCTTCCAGCATGCTGTAGGCCTGCATAACCGTGTTGATGCTTACATCGAAGCGGCGGCTGAGTTGGCGGATGGACGGCACCCGATCGCCGGCCCGAAAGGTTCCCTGCTCGATCAAGCCGGATATTTCTCCGGCTACCTGCTCGTAGAGCAGCGAAACAGCCGCACTGTTTTTTTGTCCGTTTATCATTGTCATATCATACTCCCGTCTGTCCGGCTCCGGCAGGTACAGTTTATGCCCTTTTGGTTGGGTACAGTTTGTATATCATGGAACTGTTATGGTTACAAAACTGATTTTCTGTATCTGTTTTTTTGGCTTGGAGCGGTGTAGGGTGTCGCCATTATCAACAAAGGAGGGAATTGACGATGGAATGCTCTCTTAGTCAGGGTGAACTGATTCGGTTGGATGGCGAGAAGGATGGTGTCATTTTGCGCTGCAGCAGCGGCACCATCTGGCTGACATGTGGTGACGGCCGGGATTACCTGCTTTCGGCCGGGAACAGTTTTGAGCTGGCTGCCGGGCAGGTGGCTGTGGCCGAAGCACTGCAGGCGGCCGAATGCACGCTCGGGAAGCCGCTGTCAGCCCGCAATCATCTGCAGAGGCCGGTCATCAGGCTTGCTGCATGTTAGGAAGAGGCCGGCATGTCTGAAACATTCAAAGGAACGCTCTATGCTTTGCTGGCAGTGGCCATGTTTGCCACGCTCGGCACCGGCTTCAAGATGGCGGTGACCCGCATGAGCAGCTATTCGGTTGTTGTCTGGATCGCGATCTGGGCCACGCTGACACTGTTCTGTTTTCTGATCCGCGAGAAGCGGGTCGGCTCGATTGTTGCTGAATTTCGTCAGCGCCCGTTGTTCTTCCCTGTGGCGGGGATCGTCGGGCTGGGCGTCCAGCAGTTTCTCTGCTTGAAAACATACGAATATATTCCGGCCAGCCAGGCGGTCATCCTGCACTATACCTATCCGCTGATGATGCTGCTGCTGTCGTGGCTTCTGTTTCGGGAAAAATCCGACTGGTGGGCACTCTGCTGCGTTGTTCTGGGGTTCGTAGGGGTGTTCGTACTGGTTTCAGCGGGGGGCGGGGTTGGTGACCTGCGGCTTTCAATCGGTGTGGCGGTTGCACTTGGCACCGCCTTCAGTTTCGCCCTGTTCTGTGTGCTGATCAAGCATGCCAGTTTCAGTGTTACGCCCGGCATGTTTCTGCTGAACCTCTTCGGCATGCTGTTCCTGCTCTGCCTGCTGCCGCTTTACCCCATGCAGTGGTCGATATCCGGCACCGATATGCTGCTGATGGCCTACCTGGGGATTTTCCCCACCGCAGTGGCCTTTATCCTCTGGAACAGGGCGTTGCGGATGATCCCGACCGGCCGTTCATCCAACTGTGCACTGCTGGTGCCGATTCTTTCCCTTGCCTGCATTACGGTCGTGCTGAAAGAACGGATCGACCTCCTGCAGGCGCTCGGTATGGCAATTGTACTGGTGTCGGTATTTCTCAATGTCCGGCTGACAGGAAGGTAGGAAACCGTCCTGCCAGCAGACACATATTATTTAGCCCCACGTCGTACCGTTATTCAACCCAGTCATCATCCTCTTCGATCGGTGCAAATCCACGCCGCATGGTGTTCTCCGTAACCACCCGCGGGTCCATGAAATGCAGCAGATAATCGGGCCCCCCGGCCTTGGTGCCGACGCCGGACATGCATGAGCCTCCAAAGGGCTGTCGACCCACCAGGGCTCCGGTATTGTTGCGGTTGATATACAGGTTGCCGACGCGGAATTCGCGCCGTGCGCGGGCGAGGTGTTCGGGGCTGCGGCTGAAAACCCCGCCGGTCAGGGCGAAACGGGTGGAATTGGCCCAGTCGATGGCCTGATCGAAATCCTTGGCGCGCATGACCGCCAGCACCGGTCCGAAGATTTCCTCCTGGGCGATGCGGTGCCCGGGGGTGATGCCGCCGATGATCGTCAGAGGCACCCAGTAGCCGTCTCCATCCGGAACCGGGCTGGAGTAGAGCAGCATTCCCTCCTGTTTCCCGACCTCGATATATTCCCTGATGCTCTTCATCGCCCCTGCATCCGACACGGCCCCCATGCTGTACCCGGGGTCCTCCGACGGTCCCACCCGATAGACCTTGGCCGCCTTGACCAGGCGCTCTACAAACTTGTCGTAGACCGCATCCAGCACGATCACGCGCGAACAGGCCGAACATTTTT
>JBAVTM010000187.1:0-3223 GCA_049696195.1 Desulfuromonadaceae bacterium
GTTCTATCTTATGCCTGCGGAGACCAGGCGGGAGAGCCCGACGATCCATAAAGACCCAGGGTCCCCGGCTGCGGGACGCCCTGCTCCAGCGGCCGTCACGATAGAGGTAGTAGTTGTTCTGCACGTAGAAGAGATCATAGGGCAGACCCACCGCAACGTAAAAACCGAGCCGCCCGGGATAAATGAACTGTACGTCCTCATCTACCTGGATCTGCACCGGCGGTTGATACGCCGGTTGATATTCCGGCTCCGGCTGATACACCGGCTCCGGCTGATATACCGGTTCCGGTTGGTACACAGGTACCGGTTGATACACCGGTTCACGGACGATTACCTGCCGGGGTTGTTCGCCGAGGTTGATGTTCACACCAACTCCGATGTTTCCGGCATAAGAAGCTGATGCGCTGAACATGAGGATGGTGACAAGCTGCCATTTAATGAGTTGTTTCATGAAGTTCCTCTTTCCCGTTTGATTTTGTCGAGTTACAGATATGTTGATTTAAGGCGTACGACTATTTGCACTGTATCCATGAAATCACGGTTTCCAACTGGGAAACCTCAGCGTCCAAGCGTTTCAGGCACCGGTACGGGTGCGAATATCTATTTTCCAAAAAAGGCAAAAAAAACCGGATTGCAGAATATCATCAGATATTTCGGCAACCCGGCTGTCTCGGTGAGACCCTATAGGCTTTCCGCCCCATCCTTGCGAATGGTTTAGTATTATCGTCTATCACGGTTTACAAGGGCGGCCAGATTTGCCGTCTTATAATCGGTATTATGTCCCAGGAATACTCATTAATAAACAGGTGCCCCTGCCGTTTCAAAATGTTCAGATGTCAAAAGACTGCAAGCTCAACGCTGACCATCCGCCTTATGAATTTTACATATATCCTCAATCACAACCAGTTACACCGATTTTCAGTTTTTCTTTAATTTGCCAAGAGCACCAGAAATCAGTGAGATTTTTGTGTTTAGTGGGCGTCTGATGAGAGATTTTTTCAATTTCGACATATCGTGAGGAACAGTAACTGTCGCTGTCTTTACAGTCGTGGTCCCTCCCTTATCGGTAACAACGACAGTGATCGTATATTTCCTCCCGTCCGTATCGTTTCCGTTTCTCCAGGCCTCCAGCATAACGGTGCTGCCAAACGTCAGATTGTTGTACTTGAACTTTCCGTATTCATCGCTCACGGATATGGAAACCGACTTAATATCGGAACCGTAAGCTTCAACTCCTCCTCCTATCGTCACCGGCACAATTTGATGATTGGGCGGCCAAATGACATCCGGAGTCGCCTTGATCGTAATTTCAGGCAGTCTCGATTCCAGAACGACCGTTGCTTTTACTGTTACTGTTGTTGTTGCCGTGACCGCATTGCCTGCAGCATCGGCCGATGCAGCGGTTATTACATTTTCGCCTTCCCTGAGGCCGGAAATATCGACCAGCCAGGTTGTCGCAGTCGGATATGAAACTTCGCCCACTGTCGCCGTGGCGCAGGTCACGGTTACCGCGGTCCCGGCTTCTCTTGTGCCGCTTACCGACAGGTTCGGCCGGCTGCTCGGAGTGGGAACCGGATCGATGCTGAGTACCGGTGGCGTGATGTCATATATGACGTTGCGCTGAACGCTGGTCGATGTGCCGACCTCGTTCGTTGCCGTAACGACAATGCCGTAGGTCTTCTCCTCAGCGAAGTTCACCACCTGCTCGAATGTGCCGTCACTAACCGGCAGCGTTAATATCTCGTTGTCCTTGCGGATCGTCACGCCGACCGCTGTAAGGGCGTCATATACCGTCCCCTTGATGGTCAGGCTGCGCTGGTTGGTCCGTATGTCCTGGTTCGGCACGGTCAAGGCCAATGAAGGCATCTGGTCATCGAATACCACCGTTCGTTTCAGTGAGCTCTGGTTCCCCGCAAGATCGGCGGCAGTTATCTCGATGGTATTGTATCCCGGCTCCAGGATGAGCGTAGCGGTAAATGCCCCGCCGTTCATGACCGCACTCTGGACAGTGTCTTTCATCTTGACCGTTACGGTGGATGTTTCGTCCACTGTCCCGCTCACGTCGAGGAGTACTTTGCCGGTTTTGCTGTTGTCCGCCGGCGTTGTGACAGCCAGGACCGGCGCTGTCTGGTCGAGGGTCACTGACCGCATATCCGCTGCCATATTACCGACGCTGTCTGTTGCCGCAATGGTTATACTGTTGACGCCGTTCTTCAGCAGCAGCGCATAACTGAAACTCCCGTCCGCATTCACCTGTACGGCCGTATCGTTGACAGTGATCCCTTTTACACCAGTGTCGTCCGTCACTGTCCCCGCGATGTTCAGGATTTCGTTATTGGTGTATGTACCGTTACTCAGGGTTGAAATCGCCAGTACCGGCGGGGCCGCGTCGATGACATAATTTTCGATTTTAATCTCGCTGTTATTCCCGGCCAGGTCCCTCCCGAAATATTTGAGGGTTGCGCTCGCCGGGATAGAAATCGGCTGGCTGTATATTGTGGCACTTGCGGTCGGAGTTGAGCCATCCGTAGTGTAATAGATGACGGCCTGCTCGCTTGCGGCAAGGGCTATACTCTGGGTTGATTTGTAGATCCCGCCGGCAGGCGTTGCGCCAACAGCGGGCGGGGTGGTGTCGACGGTGATCGTCGCAGTGGCCGTGGCGCTCGGATTCCCGACCGTGTCAACCGCATAGGCAGTGATGGCGTTGCTCCCCTCCTTCAGCCCGAAAACATTCACGCTCCAGGTGGTGGCGGTCGGATAGGAGATAGTTCCGATTGTGGCCCCTGCGCAACTTACGGCAACACTGGCGCTGTCGCTGCTCTTGGTGCCGGTGATGGTTTTGCTGGTGGTATTGATCGGCGCAGTGACCGGGTCGATCCTTGGAGCAACAGGAGGGGTGCTGTCGATGGTGAAGGTGAGGGGGTAAGTCGAGCCGTTAGCCAAGGTGTCGGTCGGCTTAATGGTCGCAGAGTATGATCCCTCGCTCAGTGCCGCAGACGGCGTGAAAGTGACCGAGCCGGTTGTGCCGCTCCCTGAGGTGCTCCATGTCCCGGCGATATTGAAGCCTGAAGCATTAGTCACAGCCGCACCGTTCAGGGTGGCGGTATAATCGATGGGGGATAAGGCATCGGCCAGGGTGAAAGTGACTGAGCCTGGGGCGGTTTTCAATATCACGTTGTTTGTCGGCGTTGTGGATGTAACTTGGGGTGGCGTTGTGTCCAGG
>JBAVTM010000188.1:0-4350 GCA_049696195.1 Desulfuromonadaceae bacterium
GCGTTTCATGTACTCGTAGACATTGTCGTCACCGCGCCAGATAAGCTGGCGTCCGGGCATATTGGCGTTTCTGGCCCAGGTAAGGCCGGTGTTCTGGTCCACCGCCGTTTTTTCCAGGAAGACAAAATTTGGTTTCGCCGCGGAGCATGCCACCAGGAGCAGTGCCACGGGGAGCAACAGGAGCAGTTTTTTCATAGCGTTACCCTCCAAAAGTGCCGCGATTTAACACCTTGCGGATTTCTTTTTCATCGGACCATTCCAGAATGCCTGTTTTCAGGTTTTTGAGCGACATCGTGAACTTGTAGTACACATCTGTTGTGCTGCCGGCCTTCTGCCTGATCTCGGAGAAGTTGGCGGTCAGCAGGAATTCGGCTCCAAGCTGCTGGCCGAATTTGACGGCGCTCTTCTTGTCAACCAGACCGCTGTCCTGCTGTGTCTTGAGCTCATCGATCGTCTGGGCATCGGTGCTGCGGTCAATAAAGCGGAACTTGCCGGAACGAATCAGCTTGGCCCGGATCGAGTCGGTAATCGATTCGGTGTCGATATGCTGCATCGTCTTGTTCTTGACCTTGTCAACACTCACGACCGGCCGCCGCGTAGAGGTCATTTCAACCATCGGCGGAAAGGTCATCATTGAATCGACCATCGTTTCGGCGATCTGCTGCAGATCGGATGAACCGAATTCGGTCGAGATCGGCTTGGCAGAACCGGCATCACCGTACTGAATGGTTGATGCGCATCCGGCAAGGGATAACGCGCCGATCGCGGCTGACGCCAAAAGTACTTTCATTCCATTTTTCATGGGGTGTGTCCTCACATCTTTCATGGAGTAATTCTACCGTTAGTCTTGTGGAAGTATCAATGCAAATCACCGGTTCAGTTGTTTTGGTCCGGTTCACGGATTTTCAGCTTAAACTCTTTGGCCCGCGGATCCGGCGCGACTCCCTGCACGGTTTTGCTCTCGCGGCCATACAGAATCAGCGGTTTCCAGGAGCCGGCCCCGGCATTTATTTCAATGCCGCCGGCGTCGTACCAGTCAAACCGGTACTGAAACGGCAGGGTATCCCTGTCTTTGGAACGAAGCGTCGCCTGAGCCCTCAGGATGTCGCCCGCCATGGCGCTTTTTACATCGACGATCTGAATATCTCCCTTCAGCCCGCTGTTGTTGAATACTACATTCTTTTCAAGCGATCGGGCGCCCTGTTCATCCCACGTCATCCTGCCGGTCGTCTCCACTCCCGCTGTCGTACTGCATCCGGCCAGACCAAGCGCCGCAACCAGAGCAGTCGCGGCCATTCCGCCGCTTATGGAGTTTTTCCTCTGTTTCATCATGTACCCTCCCTATTTCCACTTGAGTGGTTTTTCACTTGAGCCCGGGGTCGTCCCCGCATCACCTTTCGTCCCGAATTCCGGCCGTGTCGCATCAGGGGGGGGCTCACCTTCAGCCGCGCGAGTTGCCGACGTTTTCATGAAACGGACCACGCACCCTTTGGTGATACCCAGATCGTCCCCGCTTATTGTCGCATAACTCTGATTCTTATCAATCCGGGAGATCACCGCCTGTCCCACCGGCACCTCGTTGCGGAACAGTTCACCGGTGTCATCATCCTTCACGTTCTGAACGGCATATATTTCCACCAGATCACCCTTGGTAAATCCAGCCTCGCTGCCCCGGTTGAACAGTACCTGCCTGCCGGTCACGGCCAGCACCTTCGCCGGGCGGAGAAGGGCGACAACCTCCTGTGAAAGTTTCTTTGCCATTTCTTTGGCCAGGGCGACGATGACCTCGTCACTTCCTGTGAGCTGACCTATCCTGGCGTTCTCAATCTCTTCGGTCTTGGTAAGCTGTATGCTGGGGGAGTCGGGGAGCAGTTTACCGGTTGTCGTATCGACAATCTGCACGACCGCCGACAGAAACAGCTTGCGACTCAGCGAGGCCCGGCCAATCGCCTGGTATTCCGTGATGTCGGACGTGTCCTCAAATCCGTCGACCTGGGGAAGGAAGGCGAATTTTGCGCCGGCCATCTTGCCGGCCTGCGCGGCATTCCTGTCATTCGGATCGACCGCCACCGCAGCAAATCCCTGTTCCAGCTCGAGATCGGCCTTGCGGTTCCGTTCAACCAGCTGGAAAACGCGGGTCGCATTCAGCGCCGAAATAAACTGGCTCTCCAGGGAATTGATTACCCGCTTCAGTTCGGACTGGCGATTCTTTTTTTCCGCCATTTCAATCACCGACGGCTGGACCGTGAGAGCACCGATCAAGATGGTATCCTTCTCTCCGGTGCTCAGTTCGGCTGCCGGGGCCAACAGCGGAAACAGCACTGCTATGAGCACGGCACACGTGGTTCTCAGACAACAGTTCATTACGTCCTCCTATTCCTGCTTGTAGATTACGGTTTCCGGTGCACCCTCGATCCGGTCGTAGCTTTCTTCACGTTTTTTCTTCTCGCCGTCGGCGATCGCCTTCTTTGAGTATGCATCCGCCTCGCTCTGCTGTTTGTGTATCTCGATGTTCCCCTCACGCTCTTTTCCCTCCAGCTCGGCTTGCATTTTTGTTCCGGCGAGGTCGAGCTTCAATTGTTCAAGAGTGGAGTAGCGCTTGAGCCCCTCTGTCGAGAGTTCCAGAGATACGTTGAGTGTCTGGCCTGCAAAAATGTTGATCGTACGATCCCAGTTGGTGAGCCACTGTTTGGAAATTCTCAGCTGATGCAGACCGGGTGCGGCGACAAAGCGACCCGGCGTCGACCCGATGACCGCACCGTCCAGCTCCACCGAGGCGCCTTCGACATTGCTTGCCACCGAAAATTCCACTCCTGCTGCCGCCTTTACCTTTACATCGCGAACCTTCTGAATCTTGCCGCCAATGTTCTCGGCTACCTTAAGCGCCCCGGCATCCAGAAGCCTATTGATCATCTCGCTTGATTCTATCTCCAGTCGTTCCACAACGGCAACCCGTTCGGCAACGGAAACCAGGTCGCCATATACCGTGCCGCCCGTAGTGCCTTCCAGCACCTTGACCGCAATCCGAAGGGTATAGATGCTGCTCTTGTTGCTCGTCCCGTATTGGGTGCCTTCACCGCGGAACGTGCGGGCCTCCTGGCCAAAGGAGGTCAGAGATGCCATCACCAGATAATCCGCACCGACCATCTGGGCGATCCGCAGGGCCGAAGCGCCTGAGAGGGAATCCTCGCCACTTCCGGCAGCTTTTTCAAGGGCACTGACGTCACGCTGCAGCGACGGTTCAAGATCGCGTGCCTCCCGGAACGTGGCGAGCACGGCACTGCGATCGATCACCGAGAAGCCCTTCTCGGTCAAGCGGGTCGTCAACAGGTCATTCAGCACATCCAGCTTGCCGGTGAATTCAGCCCCGGCCCGGTTCTGGATAAAAATTGCGGCGCTGAGCGGCGCATCCGCCGCTTTTTCCGCGGCCAGAACGGCCAAAGGGGACAGAATGGTAACGACAGCCATGCAGAGGGATATCATGCTCTTTTTCATACTCGCTCCTTTCCACTAAAACCTCGTAACTGAATTATAGATCTGTCCGCCGGCCCGAACCACCTGCAGAACGGTTTTGCTGTCGGCGTTTATGGTGACATCGGCGTACGTCGCTCCTGCCGCCATCGGATGCTGCAGCGCCAGCCTGTAGCTGCCGGCCGGGAGTGTCGTCCGCAGAATCTGGGCGTTGGCCGGCAGGGTGAGCCAGCTGCGCAGGTCGGCGCTCTCGCTGATCAGGTTCCATACATTGGAAGCGAATTGCCCAAGCTCTCCCATCCTCTTCCTGGCCTCGGCTGTAGTCACCCCCTTGGCCACCGCCCGGATAATCTGGCGCGTGGCAATCATCGGCGCCTTTTCCTTAAGCGCCTTGACCGCCAATGCGCGGATGTCGCAGATTGGTTCGGTGCTGCCGATGAGTTCATTGTTGTTGAGGATACTCAGCGGCGTCTGATCCGACCATTTTTCCTGATAGATCGGGAACGCTATGGTGACAAGCCCCCCCCTGCTTATCGGAATGGGAATTTTTATCTCGTGCTTCTGTGGTACGAAGCCATCCTCGAACAGCACCAGCAGCTCGCCTGAGCCGACTCCGTTTTCATCGATGAAACGCTGCGTGTCATGCGGAAATCGCTGCCTCAGCTCTTCAAGCTCCTCACGCATCTCAAGTTTTTCCGCCAGCCGCAGCACATCTTTCTGCAGATACCTGTTGTCAGGATAGATCTCCAGCGCCTTTTTATAGTCGATGTAGGCATCATTGGGCTGCTGGAGCAATTCATAGATAAATCCGGAAATGTAGAAGGTGTAGGCGTTCTGGAACGAGTTTTTAACCTTGCCCGCCACTTCGTCCATCTGGGC
>JBAVTM010000189.1:0-2804 GCA_049696195.1 Desulfuromonadaceae bacterium
GTTGTGCTGGCTGTACCGGTTGTTCCGCTTGTACTGGCTGTACTGGCTGCACCGGTTGTACCGGTTGTACCGGTTGTACCGGTTGTACCGCTTGTACCGGTTGTACCGCTTGTACCGGTTGTACCGGTTGTACCGCCTGTACCGCCTGTACCGCCTGTGCTGCTTGTACTGGTTGTACTGGTTGTACTGGTTGTACCGCTTGTACCGGTTGGGCACCATCGGCAGGGACCGCCGTTTTTACCGCCTGAACATAGGGCGTTAATGCTCCATCCCTGAATTCATATTTGAGCGAGCGGGTTCCGCCGGTCGGCTTCCCTGCCGGATCGCCAGCGAGGTAAACAGGCATGGTTCGAACAATCAGGCGATCATCAAGACTGAAACGGTCGCCCCCATTGTAGCCGCTATTATCGTCAAGTTCCGGCACCATTGACCGGCGGAGGGTCGAGCCGTCCATCCAGTAAATGTCCAGCGATTCCGTCACAACCCCTTCGGTTGTCCGGCTGAATATGACCAGCTCCGGAGTGCCGTCACCTGTCAGATCGACAGCGTTGGCAGATCGGGCCAGATAATCAACATCCGCTTTCATGCCGGCCACCTTCTTGCCGCCATGCCGTACCTCAACCGAGACAATCTGCACTGCACATCCGCTTGCCGGACGGCTGCGGATATCGAATGCGGTTTTCCCCTTTCGTACGCTTTTGTCGTACGAACATTTACCGTTTGCTGTCGCCTGCTGGCTCGTGGCCATGAGTAGAAATACAGCGGTAAAAAGATATTTTGCCAGACACATACCAACCTCCCCTTCAGATATACCCCGACTTATATCAGAGTTGAACGCAATCGTGAAGTCTAATCAATTGACAAAATGCACCTCGTAATCGTAGAGTTGACGACAATCGAGGCCACTGTGATATCAATCGACAAAATCAAGCAGCAATTCAAAAAAATACTTTCCCTTGATGCCCACCCCGGTCACATTGCAGCCGGTTTTGCCGTGGGCGTTTTTGTCAGCTTTACCCCCTTCTTCGGCTTACATACCCCCCTGGCCATCGCTTTGGCCTTTATTTTCCGCCTCAACAAATTGACCTGCATCACCGGGGCTTGGGTAAACAGCCCGCTGACGGTGGTGCCGGCGCTGATGGCCAGCTACAACCTGGGAAGACTCCTGCAAGGAAAGCCGGTCAGAGAGCTCGCTTTCAAGAGCCTTGACTGGCACAGCATCCAGCCCTACGCCAAGTCCATCCTGCTGGGGAGCTCCATTCTCGGTTTTGTTGCTGCTGTGGCGGCCTACTTCATCTGCTACTGGCTGGTGATTTTTTTCAGACGCAAGGACGCCGCCCTGAGTGAAATTACGCGGGAGATGGAAGAGGTGGGGGAAGAGCTGGATTAGTGCGTCACCCCAACTGGCCATACTCCCGGGCGCGGGAATAGAGGAGTATGGAGAACGCCAACCCCGCTATCGGAAACAGGAAGGCTGCATGGAGCGCCCCTGCCGACATGCTGCCGGCCGAATCGCCGTATGATCCCACAATGACCCCCATCACCTGCTGTGTCACCGCAGCCCCCATCAGTACATAAAAATTAAGCGACGTCAGCGCCGTTCCAACGATCCTCACCGGAAACATGGAGCGGATGATCGGATATATCATTACCCCGCTGGAAACAGCCAGGCCGATGACAAAAAAGACCCCCGCCAGCAGCGGCTGCGGCACCGCTTCCGCCCACCCCAGGAAGGCCGACATGAACAGCAGCAGCACCAGCTGCCCCGACAGCAGCGTTTTCTTGTAGGACCTGAAGAAGCGCCGGGCAACGGTATCGATCAGTGAGCTGCCGACGATAAACCCGAATGAGGTGAACATCAGCATGCTGCCGGCAGCCTTGCGGGAAAGATGCAGCACGTCCATCAGATACGGCCCCCCCCATAACGCCTGCAGCGCCAGGTAATTGCCATACCAGGAGAACGCAATGACCCCCAGGAGCCAGAAATCACGGGTTCCGAAAATTTCACCCCAGGCCGCCATCATGTTCGCTTTCGGGATCGGGACACCCTCTTCATGGGCAGGGCTTCCGGCCGGTTTGTCCTGTACCCTGCAGAAGACCAGCAGGGTTACGACCGCCTGTGCAGCACCTACGGCCAGAAAGGAGTTCCGCCAGCCGATAGCTCCGACGGCCAGCGCCAGGGGTGCCGTGGCCGCAAGATTGCCGAGGTTTCCGATCGCCACCATGAAGCCGGAGACCCGCCCGAACTCCTGCTTGCTGAACCAGTGGCTGAAGAGCGTGAAGGTCGCCATCAGCACCGACGCGGTGCCGACCCCGATCAGCACCCGTGCGACCATCGCGACCGCGAGCGTGTCGGCCTGTGAAAACAGAATGCCACCAAGCGTGGTCAAAACGCCACAGCCGCTGATGACCACCCTGCTCCCCAGTCGATCGATCATCGGCCCCAGAGGGATCTGGGCGGCGGCATATACGTAAAACATGACCCCCGAGAGCGTTCCGAGCTGAGTCGGGGTCAGATGCAGTTCACGCGAAATATCACCGGCCACCACCGCCAGCGAAACACGGTAAAAATAAACGAGAATATACATCAGCGCCAGGGTGGCGAAAATAGTCCAGCGCGTGCGGTTTTGTGGGCAGGGATTGCTCATTGGCTGTTCCAGGGTGCAGGAGACGTCCAAAACCGGAGCCTCAGCGGGAAATCAATCTTCACCGTTCCTGTACACGAAAGTTTCCCTGTTGGGTAGAAAAAGTTCCCTCCGGAAACAGCTGAAGCGGAAACTTTTGGTTTCCGCTTCAGAAAAGCA
>JBAVTM010000190.1:0-3191 GCA_049696195.1 Desulfuromonadaceae bacterium
CTGGTCTGGATCTATACGAGCTGGCTGATCGTGCTTTTCGGACTTGAGATCGTGTTTGCCCATCAACATCGCGGGCACGGCATCTCCGGAAGCGGCGCTGTTCGTCTGACCGCAACGGCCCGCGAGCAGCTGGCTGTGGCGTTGCTGGTGCAGGTGGGGCTCCATTTTCAAAAAGGGGGCACCCCTCCGTCTGCGCAGCTTCTGGCCGACGAACTGAATGTGCCGCTGTTGCCGCTTGAGACCGTTTTCGATGATCTGGAACGGTTGGGCTATCTGGTCGCGACGACGGGTGGTGAGCCCGGCTGGCTGCCGGCGCGTGACCCCTCTGAAGTCCAGGTGAGCGGAGTTATCGGGGCGTTGCGCGGCGTTTCTGCACTGCAGGGTACGACCCCCGCCCTTCAGCTCGCCGAAGACGTCATTCGTCAGGGGTGGGACGGGAGCCGGGCTTGCCTTGAAGGGGTTACGGTGCGCGACCTGCTGCAGAAGGTGGTAGCATAAAAATGTATTCTGCAATAACGGAGATGTCCTGATGGATGAAAGTTTTCTGGCCGCCATGTCGGGAGAATGGCTTGATGCGCTGTACCGCGACTGGCAGCGTTCAGCCGATTCCGTGCCGGAAGAATGGCGGCTCTTCTTCTCCGGTTTTGAACTCGGGTCTGATGGTGCGTCAGGCCGCGCTGGCGGCTTTGACGAACAGGCGGCACTGAAACTGTCCGGCGTTCAGTCACTCCTCTATCGTTACCGCTCCATCGGCCATCTTCTCGCTTGTACCGATCCACTTTCCCCCTGCCGGCTTTTCCACCCCCTGCTCGAACTCTCCACCTTCGGACTGGATGAAAACGATCTCGATACCACCTTTGCCTGCCGCCGCTTTCTGAAACCGCGTGCAACGCTCCGTGAAATTCTGGAAACCATGCGTGAGACCTATTGCCGGGAAACGGGTGTTGAATTCATGCATATTCAGGAACCGGATGAACGGCAGTGGCTGATCGACCGGATGGAGCCGAGTCGAAATCACCCTGATTTTTCGGCTGCGGAGAAGCTGCATATTCTGGAAAAACTCCATCAAGCCGCTTTTTTCGAGCAGTTTCTGCATCGCCGGTTTGTCGGCCAGAAGCGTTTTTCGCTTGAAGGGGGCGAAATTCTGATTCCGGTTCTTGACCGGATGGTCCGCGGTTGCCCGGAAGCCGGCATCAGCGATGTCGTGATGGGGATGTCGCACCGCGGCAGATTGAACGTGCTGGCGCATATTCTGCGCAAGCCGTATGAATCTTTATTTGCAGAGTTTCAGGACACCGGTATGCCCGGATTTCTGGGTGACGGCGATGTGAAATACCACAAGGGACATTCGTGCAATGTCGATGTTGGTGCCCACCAGGTGCACGTGACAATCGCCGCAAACCCGAGTCACCTCGAAGCGGTGAATGCGGTGGTCGAGGGCAAATGCCGCGCCAGGCAGGATCGATACGGAGCCGACGGCGCCGGACGGGTGCTTCCGGTTCTGATTCATGGCGATGCCGCTTTTGCAGGGCAGGGGAGCGTCATGGAGGTCCTGAATATGTCGCAGCTGGACGGCTACGGCACCGGCGGGACGATTCATGTCGTACTCAACAATCAGATCGGCTTCACGACGCTTCCCAGGGATGCCCGTTCCACCAGTTATGCCACGGATGTTGCCAGGATGCTCTCCTGCCCGATTTTTCATGTCCAGGGGGAATCTCCAGAGTCGGCACAGCATGTTGTCGATCTTGCGATGGAATATCGCCGGGCATTTGGCCGCGATGTCGTCATTGAACTGATCTGCTACCGCCGCCACGGCCATAACGAGGGGGATGAACCGGCGTTCACCCAGCCGAAAATGTATCAGCAGATTGCCGACCGCCCCCCGGTAAACCGCATCTATGCGGCTGCTCTGGCGGAAGACGCCGGGATCTCTCCGGAAGAATTGGAACGGCTTGAACGGCGTGTCAACGAAGCGCTGGAAGCTTCTTTCCTTAAGCCACCGGTGAATGAGCCGGCCGGGTTTTCCGACCAATGGAGCGGTATCGGCACCGTTTACAGTGATGCACCCGTCGATACCGCGGTGACGGATGAAAAGCTGGTAACGCTTGCCAGGCGTCTGGCGGCCCTCCCGTCCGGTTTCATGCCGCACGCAAAAATCGGCACCCTGATTCAGAAGCGGTTTGAAGCGGTTCTGAAGGGGGAGGGGATCGATTGGGGGAACGCCGAAAGCCTCGCGTATGCGACGCTGCTCGACCAGGGATATTCCGTCCGGATCTCCGGACAGGATTCACGGCGCGGAACCTTTAATCATCGCCACTGTGTCGTGATCGACAGCCACGACGAGAGCGGTTATACGCCGCTGGAAGCGGTCGTTCGTGACGGTGCCCGTTTCCAGGCATGGAACAGCCCGCTTTCCGAGTTCGGCGTGCTTGGATTCGAATACGGCTATTCATTGGAAACGCCGGGGTGTCTCACGCTCTGGGAAGCACAGTTCGGTGATTTTGCCAACGGCGCCCAGGTTGTCATCGACCAGTTTGTCGCCAGCGGAGAAACCAAATGGAATCGAGCCAGCGGCCTCGTGATGCTGCTCCCTCACGGGTATGAGGGGCAGGGGGCCGAACATTCCAGTGCCCGCATCGAGCGTTATCTGCAACTCTGTGCGTCGGAAAACATGATCGTGGCCTGCCCGTCGACCCCCGCGCAGATGTTTCATCTGCTCAGGCGCCAGATGCTGCAGCCGTTCAGGAAGCCGCTGGTGGTATTCACGCCGAAAAGCCTGCTGCGCCATCCGGCCTGCACTTCTACAACAGCCGAATGCTGCAGCGGCACTTTTCAAACCGTGATCGTCTCACCGGGGGATCTGTCCGCCTCCCGGCAGGTTCTGTTCTGCAGCGGAAAAATTTATTACGAACTGGAAGAAGAGCGTATCCGGCTGGGCAGGAACGATACCGTGATCGTCCGGATAGAGCAGCTGTATCCGCTGGACCTTGCCGCCGCGCAGGGTGTCATCGGTCGGTGCGGGTCCGACTGCCGGTTGTATTGGGTTCAGGAGGAGCCGGAAAACATGGGGGCCTGGCAGTATATGGAGTGGCATTTCAGGAGTATATCCGCATCTGTCGGGTATATCGGCCGTCCGGCGGATGCCTGCCCGGCCGTGGGGTCTCACCATGTTCATGCCGAACAGCAGG
>JBAVTM010000191.1:0-2032 GCA_049696195.1 Desulfuromonadaceae bacterium
GTCATACCCCTCATCTTCCAGAGACCTGAGCAGCGTCTCCCGTTTGCGGCCGCTCCCGAGCAGGCCGATGAAACCGGCCCCGGTGGCCAGACAGCCCCGCACTGCGGCGAAGTCGTGCAGATGCCCCGGTGTGGCGATTATGACAAAGCTCCCTGAATCCAGCTTCAGGCGGTCGAACGCCGCGGCCACCGGGGCGCAGACGATCTCGTCCGCGCAGGGGAGCAGTTCCGAAACCGCGCAGTCGGGACGTTCGTCAATCGTAACCACCCGGAAGCCGCAGCCGTGGGCCAGCGCGGTCACGGCCCTCCCCACATGGCCGGCGCCGAACATGACCAGCAGCGGGCGGAAACCTTGCGGCTCTACAAATACGGACATGCTGCCGCCGCAGGCGTACCCGTACTCTTCGGTCAGCACGAACTCCAGTGTATAGACCTGGTTATCGGCCAGGGCGACCCTGGCGGCCTCGATGGTCTCCTGCTCGACGCGGCCGCCGCCAACGGTGCCGAGGCTGCTCCCGTCGGAGCGTACCAGCATCTTGGCCCCTGACTTGCGCGGCGACGAACCGTCATGGGCAACCACGGTGGCAAGCGCAAACGGCTCACCCTGCCGGGTCAGGCGCACTATCTCTTCGTACAGTTCCAGTTCTATCAATCAGTCACCCCCTGCTCACGGCTGCCTTGATTTTGTCCGCTGTCATCGGCAGCGAGCGCAGCCGTGCGCCCGTCGCAGCAAACAGGGCATTGGCCACCGCCGGGGCGACAGGCGGCACACCCGGCTCGCCCACGCCGCCCGGCGGCTCGTTGCTGTCGATGATATGCACCTCCACCTTCGGCATGGCTTCCATGCGCACCAGCGGGTAGTCGTTGAAATTGCCCTGTTCCACCCGTCCGTCCTTGAAGGTGATCGCACCATGGAGAGCGGCGGAAAGTCCGAAGATGATGCCCGATTCCATCTGGGCCTTGATCGTGTCCGGGTTGACGATACGGCCGCAGTCGATTGCGCAGACCACCCGGTGCACCCTGATATTTCCCTTGTTATCCAGCGACACCTCGGCGACCTGGGCGACGAAGCTGCCGAACGATTCGTGCACGGCGATGCCCCGGCCGCGCCCCTTTGGTAACGGCTTGCCCCACCCCGCCTTCTTCGCGGCGGTCTCCAGCACCTTCAGGGTGCGGGGGTGTTTTGCCAGCAGCTGGCGGCGGTACTGGTACGGGTCCTTGCCGGCCGCATGGGCCAGCTCGTCCAGGAAACTCTCCATCACGAACGCGGTGTGGGAGTGCCCCACCGAGCGCCACCAAAGCACCGGCACGGCGTTCTTCGTGCTGTGCAGCTCAACCTGCAGGTTGGGAATGTCATAGGGAGTATTGGCGGCCCCCTCCACCGACGTGTCGTCGATGCCGTCCTTGACCATGCCCGACTCGAAGGGGGTGCCGGCGATGATCGACTGCCCCACGATGCGATGGTGCCAGGCCAGCGGCATCCCCTTCCCGTCGAGGCAGGCCGCAATCCGGTCGTACCACATGGGGCGGTAGTACCCGGCCCGCATGTCGTCTTCGCGGCTGCGGATCACCTTTACCGGCTGTTTGATCGCCCTGGCCACCTGGGCCGCCTCTATCACGAAGTCCGATCCGGGGCAGGCCCGCCGGCCGAACCCCCCTCCCAGAAAAGCGGTTTCCAGCGCAACCTGTTCCGGCTTGAGCCCGACCACGCGGGCTGCGGCATTGCGGTCCACGGTCTGGAACTGGCTGCCGGTGCGGATCAGGCAGCTGTCCGCTTTCAGATCGACGAAGCAGTTGAGCGGTTCCATCGGGGCATGGGCCAGGTAGGGGAGTTCATACTCGACCTCGAAGCGCTGTTTCGCCTGTGACAGCACCGCCGGAGCGTCTCCGTCCCTGCGGGCCACGAGGCCGGGAGTGGCTGACAAACGTGCATATTCCTCGCGCATGGCGGGCGTTGAAACCGTTGCCCCCGCCCCCTCCTCCCAGACGACCTGCAGCAGCTCGCGCCCCTTCAGAGCAGGCCAGTAGCCGTC
>JBAVTM010000192.1:0-3839 GCA_049696195.1 Desulfuromonadaceae bacterium
CCGTACGAGGGGGCACGCACCGGGGAAGCCTTTGCCATTCTCGGCATGATCGCCCTGCTCATGCTCGCCTTCTTCGGAGTGCACGGCGCCGAGATTGCCCTGGGGAACGAGACCGCCGCCGGTTCCATGCCGGTATCACGGTGCGTTGCCGCTCTCTTCTCAGGCTTCGATGCGGCAGCGCTGCGGCAGATCATCACGGTTTCCTGGTGGGGCCATGCCGCCCTGCTGCTGGCGTTCATGAATTACCTCCCCTACAGCAAGCATATGCATATCCTGACCGCGATTCCGAACTGCTTCCTGCGGGGAGTGGACAAGCCGAACACCCAGCCGCGCGAAGATTTCACCGATGGGAAGCGCTTCGGGGTCGGGGCCGTGGACGATTTTACCTGGAAGGACCTGTTGGATTCCTTCTCCTGCACCGAATGCGGCCGCTGCCAGAATGCCTGTCCGGCCGCGGCGACCGGCAAGCCGCTCAATCCCCGCGCGGTCGTACACGCCATCAAGGCCAACCTCCTGGCCAACGCCCGGCTCCTGAAAAACGGCGAGAGGCCGCAGATCCCGCTCATCGGTGAAACAGGCGAGGGGACCAGCAGCGAGGAATCCATCTGGTCCTGTACCACCTGCGGCGCCTGCCTGGAGGCGTGTCCGGTTCTTATCGAGCAGATGCCGAAGATCGTCAAGATGAGGCGTCATCTGGTGGAAATGGAGGCGCGTTTCCCGGTCGAGCTCCTCAGCCTGTTCGAGAATATCGAGGGACGCAGCAACCCGTGGGGGATAGCACCTTCCGAGAGGAGCAAGTGGAGTTCCCAGCTGGAGGTGAAGCCGTTCGAGGCGGGCAAAACCGAATATTTATTCTATGTCGGCTGCGCCGGCGCCTTCGACTCCCGCAGCAAACAGGTCACCGTGGCGCTGGCCGCCATTCTCGACGCCGCAGAAGTCTCTTGGGGAGTCCTCGGGCGCGACGAGAAATGCTGCGGCGACAGCCTGCGCAGGCTCGGCAACGAGTTTGCCTTCGACAGGCTGGCCCGTGAAAATGTGCAGCTGTTTCAGGAACGCGGCGTGACCAGGGTGATTACCCACTGCCCCCACTGCTTCACAACGCTCAAGAACGATTACCGCCAGTATGGACTGGAGCTGGAAGTCATCCATCACTCCGAGCTGATCAGCCGGCTGCTGAACGAAGGGAAACTGAAGCTGAGCAGTGAGGTCACCGAGCTCGGCACGATCATGTTCCACGACTCCTGCTACCTGGGACGACATAACGACATCTATCAGGCACCGCGCGAGGTAATCGCCGCGGTCACCGGCCACCCTCCTGCAGAATTCTCACGTAACCTGAACAGCTCCTTCTGCTGCGGCGCAGGCGGCGGCCGGATGTGGCTGGAGGAACAGAGCGGGACAAGAATCAACCGGGAAAGGGCTGCGGAGGCTCTTCTTGCGAAGCCGGACACGGTCTGCGTCTCCTGTCCCTTCTGCATGACCATGTTCGGCGACGCATTTAAAGACGAGGGTGCAAGCGAGATCAGGGTCAAGGATATCGCCGAAGTGGTTGCCGAGGGGCTGCGATAATCAACCCCAACCCCCCTCAATCCCCCCTTATCAGGGGGGAAGCCTTTAAGCCTCCCCTGATAAGGGGAGGTTTGGAGGGGTTGGTTTAGCAGTGCCCAACTCAACCGTTTCATTTCCTGGAGAAACAATGCCGACCAGTTCATCCGCAGTGTTCAGCAGAGAAGAGGTTTATACCGAACCGGCATTCCGGGACTACCCCTCCCGGCTGTTTGTCGAGACCACCAGCCGCTGCAACCTGAGCTGCGTCATGTGCCCAAAACAGAGCGGCAACGGCTCATCCAGGGACGGCGATCTGGAGCCGGATACTTTTTCGGCGCTGGGTGATGTATTGCCGAATCTGGATGCATTGGTGCTTAACGGCATCGGCGAACCGCTCATAAACGATCACCTGGAGAAATTCATAGCCCGGGCCAAAAAGCAGATGTCTGTGCAAAGCTGGATCGGCTTCCAAAGCAACGGACTGCTCCTTAACAATCTGCGCTCCATATCCCTTGTCAATGCCGGGCTGGACAGAATATGCCTGTCCATGGACGGCGTCTCACCGTCGACCTTCAGCACCATCCGGGCTGGCGGACAGCTGCTGGATCTGGAGCGCGCCCTGTCGGCCATTTCCTCGGCCAAAAACATCTGCTCAAGACCCGATCTGCAGATCGGCGTGGAATACGTTGTCATGCGCGACAACCTGGAGGAGCTGCCCGCAGCGCTCCGGTGGGCTGCCGAACGGGGGGTGAGTTTTGCCATCGTTTCCCACCTCCACCCGTACGATGAACAGCACCTCGGCCAGTGCGCCTATGACACGTGCACGGACGAGGCCCTCTCCCTGTTCCACGTCTGGAAATGCAAGGCAGATCTTGCCGGGGTGGAGATGGGGCGTTATTTCAAGCTTCTCTGGAAATACAACCGGACCCCCGAGGAGCAGAGGATTGTGAGCTTCGTTGATACGATGAGGGCCGATGCCCACAATCGGGGGGTCCCGCTTGATCTGAAACGTCTCTTCGCCATGGATTATTTACGGATAGAACATGTTGACTCCGCCTTTGAACGGGCCCGGGAGGTTGCCCGCCAAACCGGCCTTGATCTGCGGCTCCCAGAAATAGTGCCGCGCGGCCAGCGAAGCTGCAGTTTTATCGAACAGGGCGGGGCGTTCATCTCCTGGGATGGCGGCATGCACCCCTGCTATCAGCTCTGGCATAATTGCCATTCGTACGCCAATGGCTGGCAACATCCGGTGCAGCCGAGGGTGTTCGGAAATGTTGCCGACCGGGGAGGGCTGGATATCTGGAACAGCCGGGAGTTCCGTTCCTATCGTGAAAATGTACTCAAACACGATTATCCGGTCTGCACCGGATGCAACAGCTCTCCCTGCGACCTCGTCCGGAGCGAAAAGTTTGAACAGGATTGTTACGTCAATTCAGAGCCGTGCGGCAGCTGCCTCTGGAGTTCCGGGGTGTTTCGCTGCCTTGATTAAGGCGGGTTTCCTGTGAATCCGACAACACAGGATCAATGAAAACTATTTCATAACAAGAGAGGTACTGACCAGATGTTTGAAGTAATCAGCAACGATATCCTGGCTCCCAATCTCCACCGGCTGGTTGTTCTGGCGCCGCGGGTGGCCCTGGCCCGCAAGGCGGGGCAGTTTGTCATCGTCCGGGCCGATCGCGGCGATGAACGGATCCCGCTTACCATCGGCGATGCCGACCCGCTCTCCGGCACCATTACTCTCTTTATCCAGGCGATCGGAGCATCCACCCGCAAGATCGTTGCGATCCAGCAAGGCGGTTTCATCCGTGATGTCGCCGGTCCGCTGGGGCAGCCGACCCACATCGAAAACCGTGGACGGGTGGCCTGCATCGGCGGCGGTGTCGGCACGGCGGTCCTCTATCCTCTGGTCAAGGCGCTGGCCGAGGCAGGCAATCAGGTGACCACCATCATCGGCGGCCGTTCCAGCCAGTATATTATCCTGGCCGATGAACTGGCGGCACTTTCGGAAACGGTTCTTATCACCACCGAGGACGGCAGCGTCGGGCGTAAAGGGTTTGTGACCGCCGGGCTGGCC
Source organism: Desulfuromonadaceae bacterium (assembly GCA_049696195.1). GTDB lineage: Bacteria > Desulfobacterota > Desulfuromonadia > Geobacterales > Pseudopelobacteraceae > JACRCG01. The sequence goes on from JBAVTM010000192.1 coordinate 3,626, forward strand.
GACCTGATCGCCGATCCGGATCGCGCCCCCCAATTGGTTGTGGCGGTCGGCCCGGTGCCGATGATGCGGGCGGTGGCCGAATTGACCCGCCCCCACGGCACCCCGACGGTTGTCAGCCTGAATCCGGTCATGATCGACGGCACCGGCATGTGCGGCGGCTGCCGGGTAGTGGTCGGCGGGTCCGTAAAATTCGCCTGCGTGGACGGCCCCGAGT
>JBAVTM010000193.1:0-4343 GCA_049696195.1 Desulfuromonadaceae bacterium
GTTGTCGTCCATCGCATTTACGGAGTGCCACGAGTGGATCGACATGGTCAGCTGTTTTATGCCGGATACTCCCGGCGTGCCCAAGGCATTGGATGCGTGGCAATTGGCGCAGAGAATCGGAGTTCCCGAGTCAGAGGTTGCGAGCAGACCGGTGGATTTATAGCCGTTTTGGGCCAGTGCCGCTGCATAAAGCTCGGCATATGCGGGGTGGTCCATGTTCTTGTAGTCATGCAGGAGCAGGATATTTCTCTTCCAGTCCCTGTTCGGATCCGGGTCATATACCGAGCCGGAAAACTGCTGCGCGTCACTACCGGACGAGTGACAGGTGCTGCATGCCAGCTCGTCGCTCACGGGAAGGACCGTCTTGGTGACGGCAAGGATGTTGTCTCGCCGGTCCTTGGCGACAACCTTCACCATCGGGTAGTAGTTGGGCAGGCCCGCGTCGTCATAGGGAACGGTGGGGATGCCATCGGCCTTCCATAACCAGAGAAGCTTGTCAAAGGTCGTGAGCGCCGGTATCAGGCTTTGCACCGGATTACCTGCCAACCCAATATCCACCGCTGGAGATACCCCGAACAGTGGAAACGCCCAGTCCCAGAAATCCGTTTTGCCACTGCTTGTGGTGTTGATCGAGCCGTGGGTATCCATTGTCGCTTCGTAGGTGATAGAGACGCCCGAACTTACCAGCTTGCCGGTCAGACGATCAATGAGTTGTACGTGAAGATTGTTGTATGGCGGCAGGATGGCGAACACCGAGTAATGGTTGTCCATGCAGTGCATGCCGAGATCGTTCCAGGCAATCAGGGCATATCTGCCGGGCGGGGCGTTTGTCGTGTTTGCGCTCATCTCTGCCGCCTGGACGCCGATACAGCAGTTCCCTGCTACAATAAAAAATATGGATAAAGAAATCATTGCCTGTATTGTCCTTTTCATTAGTAATCCTCCTTTCACGTTCTCAGTTGTTTATTATATTCCTTTTATGTAATGAAAAAAAGTTGAGCATAACGGTTTGTTTAGATACTAAAAAAGGCCTGTCAAATCGCAGGCCTTTTTCCTCTTCCTTTTTATGGGGTGTGCCGTTCATGGTAAAACCTTCCGACTACGCGCACCGGGGATCTTCATATTACATCGCTTGTCTTCTCATTCCGATTATTGATAATCAGAGCCTTCCGGGCATCTCTCCGGACGCCTCCCTGGAAAATGGGGAATACTGACTTCCTGCTACTGCCCTGACTTTATAAAAGTAAATAGCCTCCGGTTTTGCCGTCTTGTCAACAAAGCTGAATGTTCCCTTACTTACTGTGCCAACCGTTTCGTACGGGCCGCTGAAAACAGTCGTGCGGACTATCTCGTACCCGGTGACGACTCCCGCATCCTGGGGAGAGGGCGTCCAGTTCAATTGAAAGCCGTTCTGGACGATCTTCAGGCGTAATTCTGTCGGAGCGCCGATGGCTGCCCCGGTCTCACCAGCAACTGTCGGTTCCTTCCTTTGTTCCGGAGGCTCAGCTGCAAAACAGAGCGCGGAGATCAGTACTGCTCCGAGCAGGATCGAGATGACATACTTCATTTCTCTTTTCCCCTTCCGGTTCCGTTGTCTCTTCTGAAAGAAAGGGCCGCCTTTCGGCGGCCCTTGATGTGTCGCTTGGCATCCTAGTAGTCAGTACCCTGAATGAAGGTCCTGACAGCGGCCGTGTTCGGCACGAACTGGGTAGGCCGCATCATCTCGTTGTCCTCGTGGTCGGTGATGTGGCAGTGCCAGACATAGTAGCCGTTCAGGGCGCTCGGATTATACGGGAAGAACGCATTGTTGTCGTCGTAGGCGTAAGGCGCAAAGCGCACGGCTATGCGCGTCACCTCACCGGGGTTCATGATGGCCGTGTCCTTCCACCCCACCTCATAGCTCAACTGCGGCGCAGGTGCACCCTTCAGGTAGGGGGTGACATCCGGATTGCCGCCGTATTTGCCACCTGATGCGATCGACGGAGCATAGCTGAGCGGCGGTCCGAAATCCGGGATGAAGACACCTGCAGGGTATGTCACCGGCAGGCCGGTCAGCGGAGAATTAACGGTAGCCCCCGGGAACGACGCGTCGTAGGCCTTTCTGAACCCGGTGCCATTGAATACCTGGCGGTTCAGGATCTGGAACTGCACGCCGTGCAGGTGGATGGGATGCCTGTCCATCGTCGTGTTGACGATCTCCCAGACCTCGGTTTCACCCTCGATCGGAAATTCGGTGACGTAGTTGTTCTGGACCAGCGTTGCACCATCTACGGGGGCAAGGGTCGTCCCGTTAGCACGGATGCCGTCCCAACTGGTGTTGTTGAGCATGACCTCCAGCGGTCCACCGGGGCCGCCTATCTCAACCAGGACCAGCTCGCGGGTCTTGTCTGCGGTCCCGACCAGCGCGCCGGTGGCGGTGTTGACCAGACGCTTGATGGTCTGGCCGGTGCCGCGAATGGCAGTACCACCCGCCGGGTTGTAGCTGGTGTCGGTCGGGATGGTCGCGGAAACGCGGAACTGCATGACCCGGCCGTCCAGATTGACATTGGGCAGCCCGTTAACCGTGGCGCCGATGTTGCGCAGGATGAGGTTTCGGGGGAAAGAGGCCTTCTTGGGCAGACGTGCCTTCCATGCCGTATCGTTGAAGTCGACGATTATTTCGTAGCGCTCACCCGGCATGACCGTCAACTCCGTCAGTGCGCCGGCTTTTTTCTGGGTGCCGGAGGCGTTCGGGTCGAGAAGGATCGGATTGTCCAGGTAGCCGCCGTCGGTGGCGATTATCCACATGGGTGGCCCCTGGACTCCGGTGGCCTGATCCTGGAGGAACAGTTGATAGGGCCGGGAGTTGGAGCCGTTAACGATGTAGAAGCGGTAACGCTGCTGATCAACATTCATATAGGGCCAAACTTTGCCGTTGACCACGATGGTGTCCCCCACGAACTCAGGGATCCAGTACGGATGTGCCGTCGGGTTGATGCCGACATTGGGGAAGAAGAGCTGGCCGTTGGTGTCGAACATCCGGTCCTGGAGGACCATCGGCACACTGTAACGCATGTTCGTTCCGTCGGTATTTTTAAGTCCGACGGCATCCATCCCTGCCGGGAGCGTAAAGCCGTCGTCTTTGATGGCATATCCACCGGCTAAACCGGCGAAGGTGGCATTGATACGGGTTCCGCCCAACAGGTGGTCATGGAACCAGAGGGGTGCAGCCTCCTGGCTGTTGGGGTAGCGATAGACCGCCTCATTGGGGAGGGCGGTGACGCCGGCCATCGTGTAGTAGGCCTCTCCGTGGGTATTCACAACGGGCGGGGTGGTGACATTCCCCTGGTCGCTCAGGAACCACGCCTCCGGACCGCCGTCCGTTAAGGCAGCGTCCTCGCCGCCATGCAGGTGCGGCACAGCGGGAATAGGACCCGGGTAGTGGACCGTGTCGCCAAGCATCGCCATTGGAAAGCCGTATACCTGGTGAAATGCCGAGTGCAGGCTCTTGTCGGTCCATTCTCTCCAGAAGATGTTATTGTCGGTGAGATTGTTGACATACCTGATCTGGGTGGGCGTACCACGCGTGGCCACGATGAAGGGACCGAAGTAGGTGTCGACCGCGGTTGCCGGAGGAGCAGTCAAGGGGCCCTGCCGATAGCCGAAGACCCAGGTGCCGGAGTAGTTTCCGGTTGCCGGCTTGAACGTGCTCGGCAGCATGTTGGCCTTGAACTCAAACATGTTCAGCGTGATCTCTCCGGTCCCGGCCGTGATGGTCTCTATCGACCCGCCGGCGGCACTCAAGAGCGGCAGCGGATCGACGAACTGCGGGATCTTGCTGCCGGGGAGCGGAGTCCCCTGACCGTTGGCAACCACCGGAGTCAGGGCGAGGGCCGCCGCGAGTACGACGCCCATGACTCCCAAAATGCTACTCTTTCTTTTGATTGGTATCATTTTTTTCCTCCTTCTGGCTGATTCATTGAGTTGATCAGCACGCTTTGGTTGACAGCCACCATCGGATATATTTGCTGAGTTCGTTGTCCGGAAATGACAAAGGCCGGACCGCTCAGAGCCTCCACGCGGTGGAGGCAACCGGCAACCCGGCCAACTGAATTAAATAACGAGCTTTTCAGTTCCGTAGTTTTCCGTGTCCCGGTCACCCGGGATTTGGCAATATGTTTATTTGAAATTTATTATAGACGGTGACATGTGGTTGTCAAGGAGGTAAAAAAAATTTCCGCCTTTAAAATTAGATTGTGGTTGAGTACCCATGGACAGATCGCCTTGCAAAAACAGCCTATAGTATAATCCCTCCGTGGTGTTGGCCAGGTTTGCGCCGGTGATGGTCACAGCCTGATTGGCAG
>JBAVTM010000194.1:0-2413 GCA_049696195.1 Desulfuromonadaceae bacterium
TTAACAAGATGCGCCACCGCCGGGCGATTTTCATTCAGAGCGGCGCGGCTGGCCAGCTTCAACTCCCGGTCGAATCCTCCATCGGTGAAGAGCGTCTGCTGGTCAACAAGGCGGTAGAGATTGATCAGCTCGTCATCCGAGTTCGAATGCAGGCCCTCTTCACAGCGCTGCCGCCACTCTGTCAGGGTCCCGCGCCAGGCCGGGGTGCGCGGGGTGATTACCGGATCGATCGCCAGGCCGGCGGCTTCAAATCCGGCATGAAGGGAGCGGCAGAACCGGTCGATGGTCTGAAGTTGTGATCCTGCGGCTTCGCCATGGACGAGCAGGATCTGCAACGGGCAGAAAGGAGAATATTCGGCGCGTCCGGCGGGGCCGACCGCGACTAGCGCCATCTCCGGAAGTCCATCGGAATCCGGACCGAGCTGATCCGTCGCCCGGGCAATGGTCGTGGCGCTTGCCTGATGCAGATAGGCCATGCTCAGCTGGTAGAATGCCGGAGCCGAACGGAAACGGCCGAAATGGCGGTACAGATCACCGTAGAAGGCGCCGGTCAGTTTTTTTAGCACGTCAGGAGTCGTATTCTGCGATTCTCCGGCAACTTCTTTGATCAGCGCATGCAGTCGATTCAAGAGTTCCCGGTGTGCGGCGATGGCGGTTTCAACCGCGGCACCCGCTTCCAGAAATACGGTTTCAGCAGTGTCGATGCGGCCGGATGCTGCCCGATCCAGCAGTGCCTGCCGATATGCGGCGGCAAAATTTACAGCCGCCCGCCAGGTGGTGATGTCACCCCCTTTTGCAGATAACAGGGGAGCCATCAGTTGTCCGGACAGTCATGCACATCACGGCTTACAAAAAGCCGGATGGCTGCGGATGGCGGCGCGGTCAGCAGTGAGGTGACGATCATCACGATCAGCACCAGCGGCGCTCCGATAAAAGCGGATGATGTGAGCGGAAACAGCTGGGCGACAACCGGCAGACGGTCGCCGGCAAGGAGGGGAGCAAAGCTGATGGCCAGGCCGGTCAGCATGCCGCAGATCGCGCCGGCGGCATTGGCCCGGGGCCACCAGATGCCGAGCAGGAAGGCCGGAAAAATAGTGTTGCCCGCTACTGCAAAGGCAAAGGCGGCAATCTCGGCGATCATCCCCCACGGCTGGAAGGTCAGTACCATCACGACAGCGGCCAGAATCAGGAAAAAAGCTTTCGCGGCATAGACCTTGTCGCGTTCGGATGCGTTCGGGCGGATCAGGCGAGGGTAAATATCAAATGAAAATGAAGCGGAGCCGGTCATCATCAGCCCGGCCGTTGTTGAAAAAGCCGCGCTCATGCCGCCGGCAGCCAGAAGTCCGACCGCCCAGAGCGGCAGCCCCCCCAGGCCGGCGGCCGAGAGGACGATCATGTCGGCCGCATCGGCGCCGCCCGCGTTCAATGTCAGGCCGTTGCGGGCTTCGAAAAGACGCGCCAGAACACCGTAGGCGGGCGCCGACCAGTAGATCAGGGCGATGAAAAACAGGCCCCAGACGACACCCCAGCGCGCATCCCGTATGCCGGGAACCATGTAGAAACGGGAGAGTACGTGCGGGAGTCCGGCGGTGCCGAACATCAGGGTAAAGCAGAGTGCGAACCACTCGTAAAGGGAGGTGTTGGCAAACGGCTCCGACCAGTTGTAGCCGAACTGCTGCTGCAGTTCGGAGATGGCCGCTCCGTAGCCGAACTGGGGCAGAATCCAGAAATAGCCCAGCTTGCGGGTTAGGAGCATCAGCGGCAGGATAAAGGTGACGATCAGCACGAAATACTGCAGCTTCTGATTGCGGGTCGCACCCAGGGCCCCGGAGATGACGACAAATGAAACAAGCAGCGACGTCCCGACGACGACCGCGGGGATGTAGGCGATGCCGAACAGCCAGGAGACCAGCAGGGCGATGCCGCGAAATTGGGCGACACAGTAGATGATCGTGATGATGATCGAAATGACGGCGGCCAGGGTGCGGGCCGCGTCGGACTCGTAGCGGAAACCGACAAAGTCGGGGGTGGTGTATTTACCGAATCGTCTGATCTGCGTGGCCATCAACACCAGCAGCAGAACATACCCTCCGGTCCATCCCACTACGTAGGCCATCGCAAAATAACCTTTGAGATAAAACACCCCGGCCAGGCCGAGGAAGCTTGCGGCGCTCATCCAGTTGCTGGCGATGCCCGCCCCGATGCCGACCCGTCCCGTGTAACTGCCGCTTAACCCGTATTCCGTAGCCTGTTTGCTGCGGTTGCGGAGCCCGGAAAGGATAAAGAGCCCAAACATGCCCGCCACAATGGCTAAAGGCACCAGCTGAATCATGCCGTATGCCATGTATTAGTCCTCCCCGTTGTTCGGTTTTATGCGAAACCGGAGCGAGCCTTCCCCGGATTGCGTACTGTG
>JBAVTM010000195.1:0-9568 GCA_049696195.1 Desulfuromonadaceae bacterium
CAGTGTACCACCACCTACTGCCACGGCAACTCCATGCCGGGCGGCGACACCACCGGCAGCAACAAATCTCCGATCTGGAATGACCCGACCTACCTGCCGGCCACGATCAGCGCAGCGGCGTGCGGCATCTGTCACGGCTTCCCGCCTCCAACGGCATCCGGGCATCCTGCCGTTACCATACCGGCCGGTTTCCCTGCTACGGCGACGATCGGGACTACCTGCGGCTGTCATGCAAACATCAACAGTTCCGGCAACAGCTACGCCAGCATATTTGTTAATCCGGCACTGCATATCGATGGTACGCTGCAAGTGTCCAGCGGCCATGCGGTACCGTACGACACTCATAATGCTGATGTCGTGGCCGCTGGAGGCAATACTGCTTGCCTCGGCTGTCATGTCATGGGGACAGCAGCAAGTCCTTACCCGGCAGCAGTTGTCGGAAATCCTCCCGATTGCATGAGCTGTCACATAAAAGCAGCACCACTTCATTCAGGCACAACTGTTGGAGCCAACTGCAGTTCCTGCCACGGCCTAAGTACCGCCACCTCGAACCAGATCGGCCGTCCGGTTGGTACAGCTTACCCTGATAGGCAGGGATACCATGGTGGCTCGCAAGATGGCGCTCATGGTACAGCGGCCTGTACCGTGTGCCACAGTGGTGCCGGTACGACAAGTGGCAACAATTCGGGAATAAATCACGGTAAGGGCTCAACAGCCGGGCCTGTCAGGGATGGCAAGCCGAATGTCGTTGGCCCCATGGTAAACGGAATTACCCCGACCAATAGCGCCAAGGGTGTCGGCATCCCTGCCAATGGTTCAACCTGTGTTCATGGTACGATCAGCACTGGCTGCTCGAGTGGGGGAACTCAGACCAGCGCATGGTAGCAATGCCCCGATACTAATTTGTTGTGGTGCATGTTTGTTAGTGTAAATGTTCAGGCCGGGCAAAAGCCCGGCCTTTTTAACAGCCCTCGCTTCATGAAGTTTACGGTAACTGTGGTATACTGTGGAACAAAATCAAGGGAAGCGAGATTAACGAGTGAACAAGGTAAATCAATTCATAACGGCCCGACGTGTATCTCTTGGCCTCATTCTTCTGCTTGCCGCATTGATGTATGTTTCGACGCTCATCCCCCAGGAAATCGATTCGACTCCGGCAAAAATAGAGACTTGGCGGCAGGCTCACGCGCGGCTGGTATGGCTGGTTGATGGTGTAAATCTGCACAGGATTTATGCTCAGCCGTGGTTTGCCGCCGTCATTTTATTTGCTTCCCTGGCACTGGGGGTCTCTTCATTTGAGCAGCTGACAGTGGCCCGGAGAAAGCTTTTTTCGACCGGTATCGGTGCAGCGGAAGTTGTCGCAGAATCTGTGACTGAGCAACACGTGTGTATTGTAGCCGACTCCCATCGTTATCGCCCACTTCGGACACTTTCACATGATCAGCTTAAATTTATCCGAAACCCCTGGGGTTATTTCGGTGTTCTGGCGCTCCATATCGGAATGACCCTGGTACTCATAGTTTCATTGTATGTCTCGTTAACCGGCAGGCAAGGGGCGCTAATCCTCATAGAAGGTGAATCGCGTGACAATCAGCAACCGTTGGATGCCTCTGAGCATGGTGTACTGTCTTCACCGCTGAAACTCCCCGGCAGCATCCGGCTCGATAAGGTCAGGGTGAACTTTGACAGCAAAAATCAGCCGGTGGATGTCTCCTCGAATATGTTGATTACAGGCCAAGCTGGCATGGCAGAGTCATTTACGGCGTCGGTCAACAGAATAAGCCGGTACCACGGTCTTCGCGTCTACCACGCTTCACAATATGGCGATGCTTTCACCGTTACGTTTATTGACAAGTCCGGTGTCTCGCATACGGAAAAGATAATGGTCCAGCAGTCGGTAGGTTTGACAAAAGCCGGTTACAGTGATGATTTCAGTGTAGCGTGGTCGCCGTACCTGTTTGATGCAAAATACTTTGCCGACGTAGACAAGAAGAGTATGCTGAGCCCCAATCCTGAACTTGTCATACGCATACTAGACGGGAAACGGGAAATGTCGAGGACCTCTTTAACAAAAGGAATTCCAGGTGAACTGGGAGAATATCGGGTACTGTTTAACAGAGTAGAGAAATGGTCAAAGCTGATAATCGTGGATATTTCCGGCATGTCGGCCATATTTGCCGGGTTTGCCATTATCATGCTGGGTGGCCTGATCCACTACATGACTCCACCACGAGAGCTGATCGGCGTTAGACAATCGGATGGGTCGTGCCGTGTTTACTGGAAAGCTGTCGCCTTCAAGGAATTTTATGCGGATGAACGTGATGATATTGCACGTGAGTTGAATAGGGAGACGACATCATGAAGTTGTCTTTGGAGCTGTATGTATCGGTAACATGGCTTGCCGTAATTTTGTATGTGGCGGCGACGATTGCCAATGCGACAGCGGTAGTATTTAAACGCGAACGGATGGAAATTCGCAGCTACTGGATTGCCTTGGCCGGCCTGGCGCTGCACAGCGCTATCATAGCTCTGTGGTGGATCGAAGTCGGCCATGGTCCGTATATGGCTCCCAGCGAAGTGCTCTCGTCCGATGCCTGGATGATTATGAGCTGTTTCTTTGTTTTTTCCCGGTTGTACCCGCGCATCAAGCCCACCAGTATCCTGGTCTTTCCATTGTCTTTTCTGCTGCTGGCGCTGTCACTATTTTATAACCCGGGAATTCGTACCCTGCCCCCCACGTTCCGCAGCGTCTGGCTTGTTATCCACATCGGTCTCTACAAAATATCGCTGGCCACACTGGTCATCGGTTGTGCGTGCGCTCTGTTTTACCTGCTCAAGAAACGCAAGGACAGTGGCTGGCTTCAGCGTCTGCCTGCCCTTGAAACGCTTGACGTTTACAGTTACCGCTTTGCGGGTTTCGGCTTTATTTTTTGGACTATCGGAATGCTGGCCGGCTCTATATGGGCCTATCAATCCTGGGGGCGCTTCTGGGGCTGGGACCCGACGGAGACCTGGTCGCTGATTACCTGTTTGATGTTTGGGGCCTATCTGCATCTACGGCGTTTTTTCGGTTGGAAGGAAACCCGGGCGGCGTGGTTCTTTATAGCCTGTTTCGCTATTTCACTGGTTACACTCTTTGGCATGGCTACATTGAGCGGTTCTATCCATTCAGAATACTTCAAGTAACCGGTCATATCGGGAGGGAGATCGCTCATGACCATAAAACGCATCGCACTCATAACCCCCCCTTACCATTCCGGCGTCGTGGAATCCGCCGGCACCTGGCTGAACGTCGGCTTTGTCTCCATCGCCGGATCGCTGCGGGCGGCGGGATATGAGGTCGACTACTACGATGCCATGTCGCTGTGGCACGCCTGGCCGGATATCCGAAAGCGTATCGAGGCGTTCCGTCCGGATGTCGTCGCGACTACCTCATTTACCGCTTCTATCGTCGATGCCATCAAGATCTGCCGCCTGGCCAAGGATATCAACCCGACCGTCGTGACTGTTCTGGGTAATGTGCATGCCACCTTCTGCTATGACGAAATTCTGCTCCACGACAATAAAAGCGTCGATTACATCGTGCGCGGAGAGGGTGAAGTCACGCTGGTGGAGCTGCTCAACTGCCTGAACGCCGGTGGCGACCCCGGAAAAGTCAACGGCCTTGCCTTCTGGCGTGACGGCGGCGTACTGGCCACACCGAAAGCCGCCTACATCCAGGACCTGGACGGTCTGCCTATGGCCTGGGACCTGGTTGATTGGCCGATCTATAAGTATCGCGCCAAACATGATGCCAGACTGGCCATAATCTCTTCCTCTCGGGGCTGCAAGCAGCAGTGTTCATTCTGCTCGCAGCAGCTGTTCTGGTCTCAGACCTGGCGGGCCAGAAGCCCGGAAAACGTGATCGCCGAGCTGGAGCTGCTCAGCCGGAACTACGGCGTGGAAGTCGCCATGCTGGCCGATGAGATTCCAACCTTCGATCGGTTTCGCTGGGAGCGTATTCTCGACCTGATGATCGAACGCCGGGTGCCGGTCAAGCTGCTTATGGAAACCCGCGTTGACGATATCCTGCGCGACGCCGACATCATGGACAAATATCGTCTGGCCGGCGTCGAGCATATCTATGTTGGCGTCGAAGCCGGCTCGCAGGAAACGCTTGACCTGTTCAAGAAGGACACGCAGGTGGCCCAGTCCAAACAGGCAATCGACTTGATCAATAATGCCGACATCGTTTCCGAGACCTCATTTGTTCTCGGCATGCCCGACGACACCCCCGAAACCATCGCCTGGACCATCGATCTGGCCAAGTACTACAACCCGGATATGGCCTTTTTTCTGGCAATAGCGCCCTGGCCCTATGCCGACCTGTACCCCCAGCTTGAGGAGTATGTCGCAACCAGGGACTATAGCAAATACAATCTGGTGGAACCGGTCATCAAACCCAAAAACATGACCATGGAGGAATTGGGCCGCGAACTGGGGAAGGCGTCACAGAAATTTTTCATGCACAAATTTCAGACCCTGCACACACTGACCCCGTGGAAGCAGGAATTTATGCTCTCAGTGCTTGATCTGCTGATCAACCATTCCTATCTGGCCGGTCAGATGAAGTCCGCCATGCGGGACGGCACGGACATGCCGGAAGAGGTCAAAACGCTGCTCAGGGCGGTCAGGGGAGCGGCGGGGGGGCAGATGGATCATCGCCCGGCCGTTGCGCCACTACCATAAGCACGGGAGCTGCCTCTTGAATATACATAAATCACTCATCATCTTTAACGGCTTTGTACATGACTTCGCTACCGGCATCTGGCTGGCATGCATCGCTACCATAGCATTGCTGCATCGGTCACACGCCGGACATCCGGAGATCACCGGGGCGATCAACACCGTGGAACATCAGTTTTTCTGGGGGAGTATTGCGGCGATGGTACTGGTCATGGCGACCGGTGCCGGGAGAACCTTCACCTATGTTGAAAACTGGTACGGCCCGGATGCGGAACGGGTCCGCCGCAGAATGCTGCTGATGAAGCATATCATCCTGTTTGCGTGCTTTGGAGCGGGATATCTGTGGGTGTACGGCAAGGTGTTTTATTGACGCACCGCTTCAGCCGATCTTCACCGTCTTATACAGAAAGTTTTTGAACCGGAACAGCTGCCGCAGTTCCTCCTCCTTCTCCAGCCCCTCCGCGACGGCTTTAAGATAACGTGCCACCGCCGGGATTGTCTTGCCTGCTTTTGCCCGCGCTTTCTCGATGATCAGTTTGACCGTTTCCCGTGAAATATCGTTTCGCGAGAACGGCTCATAAATATCCGACCAGAAATCACCACCTGCCGCTATTTTGTCAATAACCTCTCCGGCTACCAGCTCATCAAGATCATGCACAACCGATAGCTTTGGGCGCGATTCCAGGCTGCCGGTGCCGGCAATGGCCAGGGTGATCGCTTCAGCCGTTATGACGTTTTTCTGTCTGAAAAACAGCGCCCGCAGCAGGATACTGCGCAGCTCGCGGATGTTGCCCTTGTAGCTGTGGCGCATGAGAATCTCTTTGGCTTCTTTGGTCAGATAGGGGGGTGTTTCCCCGGCATCATTCTCGGCACGGTAGGTGCGATAGAGCTTGCCCAGAAAGTGAACCGAAAGGTCGGGGATATCCTCGCGGCGCTCGTTGAGCGACGGCAGGCGGATCGACAGTTCTGAAAGCCGGTGGTAGAGATCCTCGCGGAACCGACCCGCAGCGATCTCGTCGGCCAGATTCTTGTTGGTTGCCGAAACCAGCAGAACCCTGCTGTAGCGTTCAGTATTCTCTCCGAGCCTCATGAAGCCGCCATTGTCCAGGAAACGGAGCAGCTGTACCTGGGTCTTGGGATCGGCATCTCCGATTTCGTCCAGAAAGACGATGCCGCCGATATTCTCCTCCAGAATCCCGCGTCGATCGGTATATGCCCCGGTAAATGCACCCTTTTTATGGCCAAACAGTTCCGAATAGGTCAAGTCACCCGAATATGCGGCAATGTTTGTTTTCTTGACGGGCAACTCGCCGCTTGGGTTGATGTCGCGCCGATACAACTCATTAAGCTTGTTATAGAGGTTGTTGAAGAAGAACTCCTTGCCGGATCCGGTCTGGCCGGTTACCAGGATTGAGGGGAGTCCGATGGTCGCTTCCTGCAGGATGTTGCGCGACCAGTAAACGATGCGGTTGAAGAGCGGCGGCGAGACGGTGTTGATGAAATCGACGATCTCCTGTGATTTAGGACTGTTGCCGATGATGTTGCCCAGCCGGTACGACGATACGTGCGGATCCTTGTAGGCGACATCGGTTGTAAGCCGGTTCACCTCACCCTGAAGGCGCTCGATGCGCTGCAGATCGGATATGTGGCGTGCCGTCAGGGAACCGACGATCTGCAGTATGCGGCGGTGTTCTTCGCGGAAATAGTCGTACTGCAGCGAATTGAGACAGATGACGGCGATAACTTCGTCATCACAGATGATCGGCACCGCGATTTCGCTCTTCAGAAGCGCGCTCATCGAACGATGGAAGCCTTCCCCCTGGAGTTCCGACTCGACCCTCGCTGTTATTTTAGGCTCCTTGGTAAAAGCGACATATCCTGTCAGACTTCGATCTTCCTTCGGTAATTCACTCCCGCCGACGACCAGCGGCGGGATATATTTTTTCAGCCACTCCTTGTTCTTGGCGCCGATGATCGTTCCGTTCTCGTCCTCAACCACCAGCCATTTCGTGCCGTCCCGCTCGGTCACGACGGCGATGCTGCCGGTATCGGCGCCGATCAGTTCCGTCGCTTTGGAAAGAACCCTGGTTAAAAACGGCTGCAGGCTCTCGGTCCGCTCGTTAAGGAGATCGCTGATTTCGGAGAGTACCCGGATTTCGAGGTGTTCCCCCCCGACCTCGCTGATGACCTTTTCTACCATTTCGGCGTGTGTCTGCAGCAGCCCCATCTCAAAATCGCTGAACTGGTACAGATCATGCGAATAGTAATTAAGCAGACAGATTATGCGCCGTGTTTCCGGATTGAAGCGCGGCACGACGTACAGTGAACGGAGTTCCATCGATTCAGTCAAGGCCCGCTTCTGCAGGTTGTGCTGGGTCAGATCAGGTATGAAAAGCGGCTGTAACAGGCGTTCATCGGTGATCACCCCCTGGTCGTTAATATAGTTGGAAATCAGCGACATCCCCTTGCGAAGGTCCAGCGCCCCCAGCTGGTCATATTTTTTCTTCAGCTGCTCATCCGCCGAAAAGCTGGCAAGATTCTCCAGGGTGCCCGCACCACCCTCCTGATGAGTCGGCACCAGCACGGCAGCCAGGGAAACTTTCTCAATCAGTTTGACCGCCGATCTGACCATCATTCCGGCCGCCTCGCGCGCCTTGAACTCCTCGAGCCTCCGGGCCAGGCGGACCTGCTGATGATAGATCCTGGCCTGGTCAAGGTGGTCGGCCACAGCGCCGGCGAGCTCTGCCAGCTCTGTTTTGGCGGGGGTGCCGAGCACTTCGCCGGGGTGGTCCTGATCGATGCAGAGCACTCCGATCGATTTCCCCAGACTGACGACCGGCATGATATAGCTGGAGCGGAACCTGAAGCGGAGGGCACAATCATGGTCAAGGGAGCTCCTGCCGGCTCCGGAGAGCTTGAAATCCCGCGGGAGCTGACTGACAAACACGCTGGAGACGATCGTTTCCTGCGAGATGATCGGAAAGGTCGTCTCGGCGAGCTCTTTGGCGAGCGGCCCGGTGGCATGGGCGCAGGTAAGCGCCCCTCGGGTCAGGTCTTCCAGGTAGATGCGTACCTGCTCGCAACCGGACAGCTGTTTGGCGTTCTCAGCCAGGACATACAGCAGTTCCCCGAGATTCTCCTTGCCGTAGGCGGCGATTGCCGTCTGGAACTCTTTGAAACGTGATGTGGTCGGCATGGTGTCTCCTGCTGTTATGTTCAATATAAGAACACGTATGAGTATAAATTATACACAGCAGGAATGTAGCGCGGGAGGGGTGTCAGGTCAAGGGGGAAGTGGAAATGCTGCAGAAGCTCCGCCCGGGAGGCGGGGGGCGATGCCGCCCTTTGAGTCCGGCCGGTGGTGACCGCAGCCGGAAGTCAGCTGAGCCCTTTTCTGATCTGGTACAGCTCTTCGATATCCAGATCATTTTTTTCGTAATACTGGCGCTCCAGCTCTTCAACATAGAACCGGTCGAGCCCCGAGTTCTCAAGAAAGTCCTCCCGCAGTCCGACGTTCTTTTCCGCAATGATCTGCGGCAACAGCGAATGCAGGTATACGGCCTCTTTCTTGATGGTAATGATGATTTCATTGAAGAGATGGTCCGGGATGTCGGCGCCGATGCTTTTTTTTGTTTTCAGCTCCTCGACGACTTCCCGGCGCAACGCTTCCTGATCGGCCTTTGTTGTGAACTTGGAATAGAAATTACGGATGCGGGCGCGGACATGTTCCAGGAGAACAATGGCAATGCGCTCCTCACGATCAATGCCCTTCAAATTGCGGTGCAGCTCTTCGATCGTTGAGCTCCCCGCCTCGATCGACATCATCCCTTCCATGAGGGTTTTTACCTTGCGGCGGCCGAAACTTCCGAGATATGCATTGGCAAGCAGCTCCCTGATAAACAGCTCGTGAAAACAGTTTCCATCGAGATTGTCAAAGGCGGCCTTATGCTCCAGCAGGCCACGGAGCATCTCTTCATTGATCCGGACGTTTTCCATGAACGCCAGTTGGCTGATCAGATTTGAAACGGTGTCGAAACGGTCGAGGTAGGTAATAACATACGAGAAGCCGTCCAGCAGTGATGAGTCGGCGCCGTCCCTGATTTTTTCATCACACTCCTTGCTGGCATCAAGCATCAGCTGATCATAGGTATGATCACGATTTTCCATCGCCTTTTTCTTGCCCTGGATCAGTGTGAGCATATCATTCCGGTCAATGTGGCTCTCAATCTCTATTTCCCGGAAAAAGATCCCTTCCAGTATTTCTCGTGTTGCGGAGATATAATCGGGCTCCTGGACGTCCTTGAGGTTCTTCCCCTTTTTCAGCATCTCATCGAGCGTATAAAACAGGGCCCCCGGAATCTTGTTGCGGACCGACAGCGTTTTCAGACGTGTCAGACGGGCATTGTCGAGGTTGCTGATCTCACGCTTGGCATTGCATGCCAGCAGGATGTTGCGGTATTCGTCGACAATTCGTTTGTTGGCAGGGCTGCGGTACATGGCATCTATTCGGATCCGCTCCTGCTGATAACGGTCAATCTTATGGGCCGCAGCGACAGCGGTCAGCAGACTGAAATCCTCGTCGGATATTTTTTTGTTCTTGAAATAAAAGCTTCGGAACAGGTCGCGATATACGCGATGGTGGCGGTTGATCAGCTTGACCACAAACAGCTGGGAAGATTTGCTATTCAGCAACGGAAACAGCTCGGAAATAAGAGCATCGTCACGCTCGTCACTGACCGCCACCGAGCGCTTGATGGTCTTGCCGAGCTGTTTGACCAGTTCTTCCTGTTGCCCTTTCAATTTGCTCGACAGCAGGGTCGAGTGGACAAAGAAGAAATAGTTG
>JBAVTM010000196.1:0-2485 GCA_049696195.1 Desulfuromonadaceae bacterium
GTCATACAGACAAGGGGCCAGGTTCAAGAGTCAAGTGAAGTCAAATGCTTTAAACCCTTGATCCTTGCCCCCTGACCCTCAATAAAAGGAGCTCATCATGCAACCATCATTCATAAGAGAGCTTCAAAACATCGTCGGCGAACAGTACATCCTGACCGATCGGGAATCGCTGGCGGTCTACGGCTACGACTCCACGCCGGAGCTTGAAAGCAGGCCCGGAGCGGTGCTGCTGCCGGGGAGTGCCGATGAGGTGGCACGAATCATGCGAATCTGCCACGGGGCCGGAATCAGTGTCACCCCGCGCGGATCCGGCACCAACCTGTCGGGCGGTTCGCTGTCAGCCGGAGGGGTCGTAGTACAGACCAGCCGCCTGAACCGGATCATCGAGGTGGATGAAGAAAATCTGACCGCCACCGTTGAACCGGGTGTCGTTACCAGCACCCTCCATCGCGAAGTCGAGTCGCGCGGCCTGTTCTATCCCCCCGATCCGGGAAGTATGAACATCTCGACGATGGGGGGGAATGTCGCCGAGAACTCCGGCGGCCTGCGCGGCCTCAAATACGGCGTTACCGCCGACTACGTCATGGGACTGGAAACGGTTCTTGCAGACGGCGAACTGCTCCGCACCGGCGGCAAGGTTGTCAAGGATGTCGCCGGATACAGCCTCAATCCGTTGTTGGTATCGTCCGAGGGGACCCTCGGGTTCTTTACCGGTATTACGGTCAAGCTGATCCCGAAACCGCAGGGGAAGATCACGATGCTGGCCCACTTCCCTGAATTGCAGGATGCTGCCCTGGCGGTTTCGGCGATCATCGCCGCCAAGGTGATCCCGGCTACGCTGGAATTTCTCGACAAGGTTACGATCAAGTGCGTCGAGGATTATGCCCATGTCGGATTGCCGCTGGATGTGGACGCCGTGCTGCTGATCGAAGTAGACGGCCATCCGGTCGTAATAACAGAGGAGGCGGCGGCGGTGGCGGAGATCTGTAAAAAACACCGCTGTTCATTCTTCCAGACCGCACAGAACGCTGACGAAGCGCTCAAGTTGACCGAGGCGCGCCGTACGGCACTATCAGCCCTGGCCAGGCTCAAGCCGACCACGATCCTGGAGGACGCTACCGTGCCGCGCAGCTGCATCGCCGCGATGTTGCAGATCATCCAGGCCTCGGCCAAGAAATATAATGTGGTCATCGGCACTTTCGGCCATGCCGGCGACGGCAACCTGCACCCCACCTGCCTGACCGACGAGCGTGACAAAGACGAAATCAGGCGTGCCCACGCGGCCTTTGCCGAGATCTTCGACGCCGCAATTTCGATGGGCGGCACGATCACCGGCGAACATGGCGTAGGACTGGCGAAGAAGAAGTATCTGCCGAAACTGGTCGGAGAATCAGGCATCCGGGTCATGCGGGGAATCAAGCAGGCATTCGATCCGAAGGGGATACTGAATCCTGGGAAAATCTTTTGAACAGGCCAAGGTTTTCGTTCGCTAACACTCACAGGTTGAGGTTAAGGGTTTTCTCAACCTCAATCTCATCCTTAACCTGAGGTTTTTTATGGACTACGTCAAGCGTATCAACTGTATGCGTTGCGGCATGTGCCTACCGGCCTGTCCAACCTACAAGGAGACATTCCTGGAGACCGCCTCACCGCGTGGGCGGGTGGCTCTGATCCGTAAACTGCAGGAAGGTGAACTGGATCAGTCGGAGCGGTTGCTGGAATATCTCTCGCTCTGCCTGGACTGCCAGGCCTGCGCTTCGGCCTGCCCCTGCGGCGTCAATGCCGGCGAACTGGTAGCCGAGTTCACCTGTGAAAGGAAATCGGACAGCGGACTCGGCTTCATGGAGGAGCTGATCCTGCGCAAACTGGTGCCGCATCCCGATCGGCTGGAAAACTCCATGGTGCCGATGCGGTTGTACCAGAATTCCGGCCTGCAGAAGCTCGTCAGAACACTCGGCGTCCTGAAAATGTTCCCCAAACCGCTGGAGCGTATGGAAGGGTTGCTACCTCCCCTCCCCTCCCGACCGCTGCGCCAGGAAATTCAGGAAATAACGCCGGCGGTCGGTACAGAGCGCGGGACGGTCGGGTTCTTCCTCGGCTGCGTCATGAGCCTGATCTTCTCCGATGCCAGCCGAGCCACGATCAAGCTGCTTTCTTCGCTCGGGTACAAGGTCATCACCCCCAGAAACCAGGTCTGCTGCGGCGCACCCAACATGCTGAGCGGCGATCTGGCCGGCCTGAAAGAAGCCGCCCACACCAATATCGATATTTTCGGCGGTTATGATGTCGATTTTATCGTCACCGACTGCGGCGGCTGCGGAGCTGAACTGAAGAGATACGAGCATCACATCGAAGGTGAATCGGCCGCGGCTTTCAGCGCCAAGGTGCGCGACATTTCACAGGTTCTTGCTCTGCATGCAAACGAACTGGCCGCTTTCCTCAAGCCGATGCCGCTGAAGGTTACCTACCACGATCCCTGCCACAT
>JBAVTM010000197.1:0-4361 GCA_049696195.1 Desulfuromonadaceae bacterium
ATATAGTTGCTGCCCAGCTCTATGCCGCGCCGGAGATGGCGCATGACGTTTTCAAGGTCATCCGGATGAACAAGGGAGGCGAACATCTCCTGTGTCGCCTCGCCGTGATTCAGGCGCATAATGCGCAACAGCTCGTCCGAGACACTCAGATCACCCGTTGTCGGGTTCGAAATCCAGGAGCCGACGTGGGACATGGCCTGGGCTTTCGACAGCTTGTATTCACTTTCCCGCAACGCTTCTTCCGACCGCTTGCGCTCCGTGATGTCCAGCAGCGCGGCCTGGCACTCATTCCCTGAGGCCGTTGCCCTCATGTCTATGCGCACATACAGCGGTGGCCCGCCGACGTTCGCCAGCTTCAGCCGGCAGGTTTTTTTGTCCCTGCAGGCAAAAACCATCTTCAGGAAATCGGCGAAGGCGGGGCGATCCTCGGCGGCGACGAACTGCTCAAAACCGAGCCCGGTCAGGGCGGAACGCTCCATCCCCAGCAGCATGGCGCCTGTCAGGTTGACGGTCTGGATGTCGCCGCTTCTGTCGAGCGTTGCATACCCGACCGGCGCAACGTCGTACAGGAAGGCATATTTGTTCCGTGACTTCTCCAATTCCTCATTGGCTTTTCGCAGCTCTTCGATCTGTTTTTCCAGCTCATGCTGGCGGACCTGAGACCGGTGCAGGAGCTGTAACGCATCCACGGAGGTGCCGGGCACGGAACTAGCGGGCGAAAGCAGCTTCCGACTCATGATGTCTCCCTTGACGATACCTCAGTACCCACCACACATACCGTCTGCGGGTACCTGTCCGGTGGTGATCTCCGGTGCGCTGTTCTCCGCGGCAACAGAGCCCTCGTGCGGCTTGCCGACATCTTCGATACCGACGCTTCCATGACCGCCTTCCACATTGGGCGCCGTTTCACGCAAATGGGCGGCACACAGGTTTTCGGAGCTGTTCGCCCTGGCGCCGCATTGCCTGCATTCGACCGTGGGGTGGTCTGAAAGGCTCTTGATCAGGTCGTCTTGCCCCTCTCTTTTGAGAGCACACATATGCATCTGGTGATCTTTGCTGTCGCAGTTCATTTAAACTCCTTGTTTAGTGGTAATATCTCCTGCGTCTTCACCAATGGCTGCGACCGGACGGCTCGAATTCCGGCTGGCTGCCGCCGCCACTGCCGCCGCCACTGCCGCCGCGGGTGTAATAGTCCTTCGGATCGTAGGTTTCCGCTGCCTTGGCTTCCCGCAAGCGCTTTTTGTCAAGCGGATGGGCCTGATCCGCATAGATGTCGCGGAGCAGGTCTTCCACGACCAGGCTCAGATCCTCGACCGTTTTTACGACCTCCACCTTGTCGCAGTATGAGCCGTAGATGTCCATCAGACAGTCGCCGCGACTCCAGGTGTCACGTTCTTCCGGGGTAAGCCAGAGCATGTAGCGGGCCTTCTCTCTGATCTCGTCCAGCACCCAGTCGTTGGCCTCGTCGTAGTTGTTGCGGGCGTCTCCCAGGATGATGAAGGCCGGGCGGCCGCGCAGGTTTTCCAGATACCGTTTCTTGAAGGCCAGAAATACCTGGCCGAAACTGCTGTTTTCATCCAGATCGATGATATCGCCCTTGTCGATGGTCTCCATCAGGTCGTTGACCGGCATATTGGCGAGCATTTCGGTGATTTCCGCCACCTCCCGGTTGAAGATGAAACTGCGGACATCCAGCTGTTGATTCTGCAGGGTATGGAGCAGCAGCAGCATGAAGCGGGACGCATGGCTCACGGAAAAGCTGACGTCGCAGAGTACCACCAGCCGCGGTTTTTCCCGGCGCTTGCGCCGCAATGCCACCACGAAGGGGACCATATCGTGACGGTAATTTTTCTGGATCGTCTTGATGACGTGGAGTTTGCCGCGATTCTGATCGTTCTTCATCCGCCGCATGTCTTTGCGGAGGCGCAGCATCATACGGGAGACCACATCCTGCATGGCGGCCTGTTCATCAGGAGAAAAGGTGATCCCCCTGTCGGTACTGCTGCTCTTGCCAAGTTCGATCGTGAGCGGATTCTGTGTATAGCGCCTGGTCGGTCGGGGGGCCTTCTTCGCCTTCCCGCGGTACCCCTTCATCTGCACGACGATTTCCATCCCGTCCGTATCGTCCGGATCAATCTCCGTCAAACTTTTCAGTTCGGCCAGATCTTCCGGATTGATATCGCTGTCCAGTTTGAGCAGCGGGCCTCCCTCATCGTGGTCGTCACCCGGCAGTTGGTCCAGGTAGTTGAATTCACCCTCCATGTCGATGATGGCGGCGTTCATGAGCTCGGGAATATCGGTTTCCGGGTCAACGGACTGGAAGCGGCTGAAAAAACGGTTGAAGACCTCATTGAATACCGGGATGTCATTGACGTTCTTCACCAGAGTCAGACGCAGGAGCTGCCGGGACAACCGTCGTCTTTCCATTCCGGCCAGCGCCAGGGCCTGAACCGCGTCCAGGCTTTCACTGGGCGAGACGCGGATGCCGCTTTCACGCAGCGCGGCAACGAAGCGTACGATTATCCGTTCCATGACTAGCTCAATTCCTGCAGAGCCAGTTCCGTCACCTTCTGCAGGTCGGTCTGGTGTTTGGCGATCACCCCGACGGTGTTGGCGACCACCTCCGGCGTAAGCTGCGTCGCCTTGAGGATCGAAAGCACCTGGGCCCAGTCAAGGGTTTCGGAGACACTGGGGGGCTTGCGCAGGTTCAGGTCGCGGACCTTACGCAGGAATTCCACCATCTGGCGTGCCAGATCCTCGCAGAGGTCGGGGAATTTCACCCGGACGATCTCGACCTCCCGTTCCAGCTCCGGATAGCCGATATAGAGAAACAGACAGCGCCGTCGCAGCGCGTCGGAAATCATCCGCGTGCCGTTACTGGTCAGGATCGTCAGCGGCTTTCTCTTGGCCTCGATGACACCCAGTTCGGGGATCGAGACCTGAAAGTCGCTCAGGCACTCCAGCAGCAGCGCTTCGAATTCGTCGTCGGAGCGGTCGATCTCATCGATAAGCAGCAGGGACCGTTTTTCGGAGAGGAAGCTGCGCAGAATCGGTCGCTGTACCAGGAAATTTTTGGAGAAGAACAGGCTCTCTTCGGCGGAGAGACGCTCGACGGCTTCCCGCAGGTCGGCCGAGACGGAGAGATAGGTATCAAGCTGGGTGCGCAGCAGCTGGGTATAGAGCAGCTGCTTGCCGTACTCCCAGTCATAGAGCGCTTTCCCCTCGTCGATCCCTTCGTAGCACTGCAGTCTCACCAGGGGAAAATCCAGGGCGGAAGAGAGCGCCTTGGCCAGGCCGGTCTTCCCTACGCCGGGAGGGCCTTCGATCAGGATCGGCTTCTCCATGTGGAGGGCCAGAAAAACGGCGGTGGCGATGGCGTCGTCGGCGATGTAGCCGCTTGTGCCCAGAAGATCCTTAACCCCTTGTTCGGTAATCATATCGGCCTCGTATCGTTTGATTTTATATCTCACGGCGATTTATATCTTTGCAATCTTTGCGCCTGCGAGAACAATGTTTGTGGATTATTCGGGTACTGCGCAGTTCAATTTTGTCAGATTACAATCCGCCACTCAAAAAATAAGCCGCTGGCACCCGGTGAGGGGTATCATCCCTTCGGGGCCAGCGGCATAACATAACATGGGAACACAACAAACCAGTTGTCTCGGCCCGGGTTACCGGACGGAAACGTCTTTAATAATTACATGCACTGGTGGAAGATCTTGATCATATCCTGCAGACCGGTATCGGTAGGATTACCCTCTGTACAGATATCGTTGACGGAGAAGCGCGACAGCCCTTCAACGTCTTTTTCAAGCAGACCGAGATCGGTGAAGGTCTTGGTGATGCCCAGATCGGCTTTCAGTTCCAGGCAGGCATTAATAAATGCTTCGCCGGCTTTCATATCGGACATGCCGCTCACGTCAACACCGGCAGCGATAGCCATCTGCTTGAAGCGCTCGGGGCAGGCCGGCAGGTTGAATTTCATGACCGGGCCAAGACCGATGGCGTTGCAGAGACCGTGGGGAGCATCGTACATGCCGCCCAGAGCATGAGCCATGCTGTGGATAAGGCCGAGACCGGCGCTGTTGAAGCTGTAGGCAGCGGCCATTTCGGCCCAGACCATTGCTTCGACGGCTTTATCGTTATTTCTGTTCATTGCCGATTGACGCAGGTTGCCGAAGATCAGCGAAATTGCATTCAGGCCGGGGCCGTATGCCGAGAGAACACCCAGACGGGAGGTGATCGCTTCAACGCCATGGGCAAGTGCATCCATGCCGGTGTAACCGGCCAGGTCGCCAGGCATACACTGATGGATCAACGGGTCATTGACGGATTTGCTGGGTGTGCAGTTCGGATCGAAC
>JBAVTM010000198.1:0-5411 GCA_049696195.1 Desulfuromonadaceae bacterium
ATGTCGTCATGGTCGGCGTTATCGTGATCGCCATTACCGGTTTCGCCATGGACAAACTGCTGGGGCTGCTGGAAGCCCGGTTTCTCGGCTGGCACCGCATCCAGAACGCCCGGTAGAACGAAAAACCAACCCCCCTCAGTCCCCCCTTATCAAGGGGGAAGCTTTGAAGTCTCCCCTGATAAGGACCCTCTGGGGCCTAAAGGGAGATTTAGAGGGGTTGCTGCGAAAGAGGAACAGATCATGAGCATTACATCGAAAGTCACCACGTTTATCCGGAACAAGTATCACGGCTTTGTCAGCTTTCTGCTGTTGTTCATTATCTGGAGCGCAGTCAGCCATCTGAAACTGGTTTCCGCAGAGTATCTGCCCTCGCCGTCAGCCGTCGGCACCGCGTTTGTCAAAGTTGTTTCTTCCGGGCAGCTCGGCATCAGTCTGGGGAGCAGCCTGCTACGCATTGCCGAAGGCTTCTTTGTCGGCACTTCGCTCGGCTTCCTGTTCGGCGCCGTGATGGGTGTGTCACGCACTACGGAGCGGCTGTTTGCGCCGCTGTTCAACGCACTCAGGCAGGTACCGATCATCGGCTGGATTCCGCTGATCATCGTCTGGTGCGGCATCAACGAACCGTCCAAGATTACTTTTATTGCCATCGGCGCCTTTTTCCCGATTCTGCTCAGCACCTTTGAAGGGATTCGTTCGGTTTCCCATTCCTATGTGGAAGTTGCCCGGGTCTTTGAATACAGCAGGCTTAAACTGCTCCGCACAATCGTTGTCCCGGGCGCTCTCCCCGGCATTGTGTCCGGTATCCGGCTCAGCATGGGGACTTCCTGGCTGCTGGTAGTCTGGGCGGAGATCAATACCCGCTCCGCCTACGGTATCGGCGACCTCCTCTCAAGTGCCGGGGAGGGGAAAAAGCCGGATGTCGCTTTTGTCTGCATCATTGTGATCGGGGTCGTTGCGTTTATTATCAACGAATTGTTCGGGCATCTGGAAACGCGCCTGAGCAGCTGGAGAAGGTCGTACCGCTAAGTGAAAGGACACAACCATGGAACGCCTGGGAACTCTTGAAGTCAAAAATCTGCATAAAAAGTATCGCAGCCAGAATGAAGAGCTGACGGTGCTTAACGATATAAACCTGACGGTACAGCCGGGCGAATTTATCAGCATCATCGGATCAAGCGGTTGCGGCAAGACCACCTTTCTGCGGCTGGTGGTCGGTCTTGAAAAAGGGTACGAGGGCGAAATTCTGCTGGACGGCCAGCGGCTGAACGGTCCGAGTCTGAAGCGTGGCGTCGTATTTCAGGATCATCGTCTGCTTCCCTGGCTTTCCATCGAAAAGAACGTGGGTCTGGGGTTGAAAGATCCGAAAAGCGGCGCGTCCCGCAAGACGATCCAGGAGCATCTTGATCTGGTGGGGCTGAAGGGTTTTGAAAATCATTACCCGCACCAGCTCTCGGGCGGCATGTCCCAACGGGCGGCCATTGCCCGCGCCCTGGTTAACCGGCCGGAGATCCTGCTTCTGGACGAGCCCCTGGGAGCACTTGACGCCCTGACCCGTATGTACATGCACCAGGAACTGGAGCGGATCTGGACGCAGGAGAAGATCACCATGATCATGGTCACTCACGATGTCGATGAGGCTATCGTCCTCTCCGACAAGATAGTGGTCATGTCCAGCCGACCCGGCACAATCAGGAAGATCATCCCGGTACCGCTTGCCCGCCCCCGCGACCGTGCCGGTTATGATTTTGTGAAAATAAAGGAAGAAGTGCTGGAAGAGTTTCAGCTGCATACGGAACATCCGTTTGCATATACGATTTAAAATCACTAAAGGAGAGAACACGTCATGGCTCATGCAGAACTGGACAAGGTAAAAGAAGCACAAAAGCAGGTGTTGATTGAAGAGGCACGGCTGAGTACCGAGCTGTTTGAACATGGGATTTCGTACAATCTTGAAGAGATTAAGCCGCTTCTGGACCCGCTTGAACAGAAATCCGGCTTTAACCGTGGCGGCGGCTTGACTGGTTTTACGCTGCCGCACGGTTATAGCGGCAGAGGTAATTATAATCGTTGGACCCCGTATTCGCTGGTAGTTGAGGACGGCAAAGCGGTGCTCTACAATGAAACTACGCGTATCGGTGCTATCAACTTCAACAAGGGTAATCCGCTGGGGGACGAGTTGCTCAGCACCGGCGAAAGAGTTCGCGATATCGTCAATGTCAGTGCATTTGGCGGACTTCATTGCACCTACAGCACCGAGTGCTCCCTGAAAGACCTGGGGGAGGATTGCTACTTCTGTGCCGTCAATGAGCGCGCCAAGGATGGTGAAAGAAATCCGGTGCTGCTGAAATCACCCAAGCAGGTTGCCGAAGCGTACGACATTGCCCGCAAAGCCGGCTCTGCCAACCATTTCCGTATCACCGGCGGTTTCGTGCCGGAACGGCGCGAACTGGAATATTACCTCGATGTGGCCGATGCCATCAGAACGAAATACAGCTCTTTTTATGGCTGCGCCGTTGTCGGCGCTCCGGCGGATCTTTCCGTGCTGCCAAAATACAAGGAAGCCGGTTTTGACAATATTTCCACCAATATTGAAGTATGGGACAAGAATATCTTTGCCGCCGTCTGCCCCGGCAAGGAGAAACGCAATGGCGGTTACAAGCATTGGGTCGAATCTCTGGAGCGCTCGGTAGACATCTTCGGCAAGGGCAATGTCCACTCGACTATTGTCGGCGGCCTGGAACCGAAAGAGTCAACCCTGGAAGGGATCGAATACCTGGCATCCAAGGGGGTCGTCTGCCACTTCAGCGCGTTCCGTCCGGAAAAGGGGACGCCGTTCTTCGGTTATCGCAGCCCTGAAGGATCTTTTCACTGGGATATTCTCGACAAGGGTACCGATATTTACCGCCGTTACGGCTTTACTACAAAGCAGCTCCATAGCGGCCCGGCTTCGGGGCCGCACAGCGCCCAGCTCTTCCAGATCAAGAACGGTGAGTTTGGTGAAGACGGCAAATTGACGCAATGGAAATTCCCGGCGCTTGATTAACTGCTCATTTCCTTCGGCTCCGCTCAGGGAACGGGTTTTGGCT
The DNA here is from genome assembly GCA_049696195.1 of Desulfuromonadaceae bacterium. Taxonomy (GTDB): domain Bacteria; phylum Desulfobacterota; class Desulfuromonadia; order Geobacterales; family Pseudopelobacteraceae; genus JACRCG01. The sequence goes on from JBAVTM010000198.1 coordinate 3,087, forward strand.
CTTCATCGGTGGCTGAGCGGAGTCGAAGCCAACAAAAAGCATGATTGGTTGACTAGAAAACTAGAGACCGACCGCCTGAGCGCGTCGGTCTTATTTATTACAACAGCAGGTATCGGGACGATATCTCCGGAGGGGTGGGACATATGGCTACTCAAGATCAAAAATCAATCAAGGAAGCGGCAAAACAGGTTCTTATCGAAGAAGCGAAGCTGGGGCTGAAGCTGGCGCAGTTCGGGATCAACTACAACGCCGATGATATCAGGCCGTTCCAGGATACGTTTGAACAGGCGTCGGCCTATAACCGCCAGCGCGGGTTGACCGGCATAAAGCTGCCGCACGGCGTTACCGCCCGTGGCGGCTACAGCCGTTTCACCCCCTATTCGCTCGTTGTCGAAGACGGCACACCGGTGCTGTATGACGAAAAAACTCCGGTCGGCGCCATCTCCTTTCACATTGCCCATCCGGTAACCGAACAGATTCTCAGCAGCGGCGATAAATTCCGGCACATCGCCAATGTCAGTAACGAAGGGGGCATCAGCGTGGCATACAGCTCCGAATGCTCGCTGAAGGATCTGGGCGAAGACTGCTGGTTCTGCTCGATCAATGAGCGGGCCAAGGATGGCGACCTGAACAAGGTGCTGATCAAATCGCCGAAACTGGTTGCCGAAGCGTACCATCTGGCCCGTCAGGCCGGTGTTGCCAACCATTTCCGTATTACCGGCGGTTTCGTGCCGGAGCGCCGTGAGCAGGAATACTATCTCGATGTGGCTGATGCCATCAGGGAAAAATACAGCACCTTTTACGGCGTCGGCATTATCGGCGCCCCGGCGGATTTCTCGGTACTGCCCAAATACAAGGAAGCCGGTTTTGACAATATCTCCCACAACCTTGAGGTGTGGGACCGGAATCTCTTCGCCGCGATCTGCCCCGGCAAGGAAAAGCGCAACGGCGGCTGGCAGCACTGGGTTGACTCCCTTGAGCATTCGGTCGGAATCTTCGGCAAGGGGAATGTCCACACCAATGTTGTCGGTGGATTGGCGCCGCTGGATTCCACGCTGGAAGGGATCGAGTATCTCGCCTCAAAAGGGGTGGTCTGCCACTTCAGCGCGTTCCGTCCTGAAAAAGGGACCCCCCTGTTTGGCTATCGCAGTCAGGAAGCGTGGTGGCATTGGGAACTGCTGGACAAGGGAACCGATATTTACAAGCGCTACGGTTTTACGACGCTGCAAATGTACAGCGGCCCGGCTTCGGCGCCGCACCATGGGCAGGTATACCAGATCAAAAACGGCGAATTCGAGGGTGACACGCTTGCCCAGTGGAAATTCCCGTCGCTCGATTAATTGCTGAACGCACAACAAAAACCTGTGTGAACTAATTTTTGTTCCGGCATGCCCGGAAAAGGAGAAAAACAATGAGCCAGTCTGAAAGCAACACCGAAATATTGAAATATATCCAGGATTCGAAATTTGCGCTTCTCACCTATGTACGTGATGATCTGACCCCGGTAACCCGGGCTATCGGGAGTTTTGCCCCGGATGGAGAGGATCTGTACTTTTCCACCGGCAAAGAGAGTTCCAAGGTGCGGGAGATTGAGAAAAACAGGCGGGTATCGTTCTACTTCGAACATGACAACCAGACCCCCGACAGTTGGAAGAGCGTGCTTTTGATCGGTGATGCGAAGCAGGTAAGCGCCGGTTCGAGCGATTATGACAAGGGCCTCGAACGCCTGGGCGCCAGAAGTCCCCGTTTCAGGGAGCGCATCGCAAAGGGTGACCTGGGCGGCGCGGCAATCTACCGGATCAGCACCCGTGAACTTGAATATCTCGATCGCAGCAAAGGGAATGGCCCGGCCCGGAAGATTATCGTGAAATAACATCTGCTTGACCCTCCCGGTCAGGGAGCAGTGAGGAAGTTATGGCAGTAAGCCTTGAACAGGACAGAAATAATGAAGAGACCCATTCGAAAGCCGCCTCTTCAGGAATCGGAAAACCGGACAACGTCGTGAGGCTCCCGGGAAGCGGTCAACAGCCGGTGAAATCTACCGATACCCGCGCCGTAAAACTCGCCGTCAAGGATCTGGTGATCGGCTATCTCGACAGGCAGAGCGGGCATACCATGGTGGCGGTCGACAGGGTAAATCTCGATATCCGGGAAGGGGAGTTTGTCACCATCGTCGGGCTATCCGGATGCGGTAAATCGACTTTTCTCAATTCCGTTGCCGGGCTGGTGAAACACCAGCAGGGTGAAATACGGGTCAATGACCGGATTGTCGATGGTCCGGGAGCCGACCGGGCCGTGGTGTTTCAGAAGGCATCGCTGCTCCCC
>JBAVTM010000199.1:0-2090 GCA_049696195.1 Desulfuromonadaceae bacterium
GCCATAGCCACAGCCGAGAATAGTGCCGTCAGAAAAGCGATTCGAAGCGGTCCGGGTTTCATACGTGTTCCTTTCGAGCAACAATAAATGTATGCGGCGGGAGCTTTCGCTCCGAGGTGAATATATAGGACAACAGGAGTTGTTACAAGTATGCCGCCACATAAACAGATGCTCCCAATGCCATAATCACTGCATTCGCTGCACTTTCAAAATCTTGCCCGCGATGATAGCGATAACTGCACATCCGGCACTGCACAGAGCACCCATTTTGGCGGCACCTTGAATAACCGGATCCGTAAATGCCTCCCCTGCAATAAAGAGGGCAACCGTCAACCCCATTCCTGAAATAAGCCCCACAAGGGCCAGTTCTTTTTTCCCCATCATCTTCGGCAGCGGGTAACCTGAAACGGTGCCGAGCCACCCCATGATAAAAATGCCGCCGGTCTTGCCGATTACCAGCGCTCCCAGGACCAGCCAGGTTGCATCCCCGATCGAGGTAAACAGTACGCCGGCGTTGGAGAGTCCAAACATGAACAGGCCGAAATCTACAACGATTTTCCACTGCTGTTCGAATCGGGCCATGGGAGAATGGTCCACCGAGTCTTCCTCGAAAATATGCAGCTTTTCTTTTGATGGGTGAGGAAGGAACGGTACGATAAACACCAGCGACAGGGCAGGATGCAGATGTGCGTTGTACAGCCCGATCCAGCTGAGGAGTCCGCCAGACAGCAGATAGGGCCAATAACTCTGAATCCTGTACCGACGCAGGGTATATGCAATGATCATCCCGCACACTGCCAGCGCCAGCCAGGCAGGCTGGAGCGGATGACTGCTGTCGGGATAGAACAGCGCGATAATTGCCAGACCTATGGCATCGTCGACGATGGCCAGCAGGAGCAGGAAGGAGATGGCCGGGTGGCGGTCACCAAATACTATCCGGGCCACAAGCCAGGCCAGGGCGATGTCGGTGGCGGTGGGAATTCCCCACCCCCTGAGGAGTTCCGGATCGCCGATCATCACATTAAGGACAAGATAGACCAGCACGGGGCCGACGACCCCGCCAACTGTTGCAAATAGCGGATTAACGGCCTTGCGTAGCGGGTAGAGGTCGCCGCCCGGCAGACAGCTCTGGGTGATCTCGGCTGCGGCTATGCCGAAAAACATCACCATGAAGATATCGTTTGTCAGGAAGTGAAAACTGAGAGGTCCAACGATCGGGTCATGGTTGAAACGGAGGTAGCTTTCCGGGGAAAAATTGGACCAGATCAGCGCTGCCACAATCCCGCTGAGCAGCGGAACGGAAAATTCCCGCAACATATTTATTTTTTTATGCATCAAAGAGTCCTGGTAAAGATTTTATTTCAAATACATAGCAGAGAATAAATCGGGAGCGTTACCATGACAAGAGCGGGAAGGTAATTTCTCTGTTTGTCATTTTTCTCACATTTTCCCTGCACGTGACTACGATTCCTCCACGATCAGCCTGACCTTGACGATGGACGTCGGTGTAATCTCTTCGCAGATCAGCTCGAAACCATGCCAGCCAATCCTTTCCCCCTTTTTCGGAAATCTGCCAAGTTCGCTGAGTACCACCCCGGCCAGCGTATCATAGGGCAGACCCTCTTCGAACTTTACGTCGATAATTTCTTCCAGGTCGTTGAGCGAAATAAGTCCATCAACCAGGAGAGAGCCATCCGGGAACCGTTCAAACCGCAGCGGTTCTCCCACATCGTGCTCATCTTCGATCTCGCCGACCAGCTCCTCCAGCAGATCTTCAGTGGTGACCAGGCCGATAATATCACCATACTCGTCCACAACGAGTGCCATCTGCATCCTCTTTTGCTGCATCTCCCGGAGCAGATCGCTGGCCCGTTTATTTTCCGGAACATACAGAGGTGGTCTCAAAATCTCAGCAAGAGCGAATTCAGGCAGTTCGATACGATGGTGCAGAAACAGATCCTTGCAGTGGATGAAGCCGACGATGTTATCCCGGTCGTTCTGGTACACCGGATAGCGGGTGTACATATTCTCCCGGACGATCTCCATAAGAGCATCCCGTGGTGAGTCTTTGTCCAGAAGTACCATTCTGT
>JBAVTM010000200.1:0-2135 GCA_049696195.1 Desulfuromonadaceae bacterium
TCGGCGTACACCTGAACGATGTCCCCACGGTAAAAGCCATGGCTGACAAACTGGGGCTGCGCTTTACCCAGGTTCACGTCCATATCGGCTCAGGGGGCGACCCGGAAAAATGGCGCCAGAACATCGACCGTGAACTGGGCTTTGTGAAGACCTATTTCCCTGATGCCACCACAGTCAGCTTCGGCGGGGGACTCAAGGTGGCCAGGATGCCGGGGGAAAAGCAGGCTGATATCGCGGCGCTGGGCGCCTATGCGACGCAGCGGATAAAGGAGTTCAAGGAGGCAACCGGACGCGAACTGCAGATGGAGATCGAGCCTGGAACCTTTGTGGTGGCCAACTCGGGACATATCATCACCAGAATCATCGACAAGAAACTGACCAACGAGCTGAACTTCCTGATCGTTGACGGCGGCATGGAGCTGCTGACCCGCCCGCTGCTGTACGGTTCCGAACACCCCATCGCCGTCGTGCGCCAGGACGGCACGCTGCTCTCCAGCGAGTATGACGGCAAGCCCACGGCCGCGTTAAAGTCGTTCGGGATCGTGGGGCGCTGCTGCGAGAGCGGCGATTCGGTGCGTCTGGACAATGATGGCAACATCGTGCCGGTGCTGATCGCCGAACCGGAAATCGGCGACTATGTCGTGATCGGCGGCACCGGAGCCTATTCCGAGAGCATGTCACCGGAAAACTACAACTCGCACCGCAAGCCGGGAGCCGTCATGAAAACCCGCAGTGGCGAACTGGTGCAGATCAGGAAGAAGCAGGTCCGTGAGCAGATTTACCAGAATGAGCTGGATGTGAAGCTGTAATTCATTGATCAGTTGTGGAAAGTGAGAGGCCAAGGGGCATGCGTCCCTTGGCCTCTTTTATTTATTAAATGTTTATAGCTTTGAGGCCCGCTATTCGTTTACCCTCTCCTGCATCTCACGCTTCTGCTTCCTGATAGTCCCCTCTTTTCTTGCCGGCATCAGGCTTTCAGGTCTCGCTTCCGGAAGATCAGGCAATTTGGGAAGGGACATGCCGCTCTTATTCTCCTCCGGTTTTTGAGCGGTGGCCTGTCCATTCGAGGCAGTTGCTGCTTGACGACCAGCTGCCGTCTTTTTCCGCGACACCGGATGCCGTTTCGGGAAGGTTCGCTTCATATCCAGTTCTGCAGGCGAGAATTCCGCCAAAGTATCCCGGTTGACCAGCACCTGGACCTTGCCCTTGGAGCGCCAGACCGATTTGGCACTGATTACCCCGCCGTCCTTGAGATATACCTGCCGTGTGGCATATGCAGGGGGAACAAGAACACATAATGCAAGAGCCGTTATCAGTACCCGTTTCATGACTTCCTCCTTGGAATGTTTTCAGGCCACACCTTCGGCCATAGATCTATGCCATCGCAACAGACAATCAGGATGAGCATCACTCCTTGAGTGGTCCGGCGAACTATTGGAACGAGTATACTGTCGCTGTTCCCGAAAAGCAAGAAGGGGGCGCAGCTGCGAAAGCGGCGATTTCCGGAGACCGACCGACTTGGCCAACCAGTTGTTTTATGGTACAATTAGCCCGTGCAGAGCAGCTTCGAACGCCCGCACGGTTTTGGCCCGCCGCAGTTCCTTGAGCGATTTTGCCAGTTCCGGATCATCCAGGTACGCGAGGATCTCCTTGACCTTGTTCAGTACCTGCGTATCGCCGCAGAACAGCCGGCCATAGCGGCTCAGCATCTCCCCCAGATAGCGGCCAAGTTCCTCTCTCCGCTCTTCCCGGCCCGGCTCGGGGTTCACCTGTCCCCGCAGGCGCAGGAACAGCTGCGGATCGGCAATCGCCCCCCGCCCCAGCATCAACCCGGCAGCGCCGGTCTCACCCAGCACCCGTCCGCAATCGGCAGCACTCCTGATATCTCCGTTGGCAATCACCGGCAACCGGGTCTCCCGCATCACCCGGGCGGTCATCCCATGGTCGGCAGCGCCGTCGTACTTCTGGACCACGGTACGGGGATGGAGCACCAGGAAATCCACCCCGCTCGACTCGAAGAGCGGCAGCAACGAAAGGATCTGGTCCGGATCTTCGTACCCGGTCCGGATCTTGATGGAGAAGGAACCGTCGATGGCCTCCCGCAGGGCGGGGATGACCTCCCCAAGATCGTCCGG
>JBAVTM010000201.1:0-11363 GCA_049696195.1 Desulfuromonadaceae bacterium
GACCTGAAAGGGAGCCACCCTAACGTAGCCATGGTCCGTGAAATTGCCGCAGCCGAAGGAGCCGGTGTCGTAGTTATCTGCGGCAAGCTGGAGGCGGAAATTGCCGAGCTTGACGGCCCGGAAAAAAAGGGTTTCCTTGATGATATGGGACTGGAAGAACCCGGCCTTGATCGCCTCATCCGAAACGGCTATGAGTTGCTGGGTCTCATCACGTACTTCACCGCCGGTGTCAAGGAGGTTCGCGCCTGGACTATTGTTAATGGCACCAAGGCGCCACAGGCTGCCGGCGTGATTCACACCGACTTTGAAAAGGGATTCATCCGCGCCGAAGTAATCGGTTTCGCCGATTTCATAAACTGTTCCGGAGAAGCCGGCGCCAAAGAAAAAGGATTGATGAGGCTGGAAGGAAAAGAGTATGTCGTCAAGGATGGTGACGTTATGCATTTCCGTTTTAACGTATAAATTGCACGCCAACGAAATCTGGCAACAAAAAAACCCCGGTTTTGACCGGGGTTTTTTGTACCGAAATCATAGAATCGTTTTAAATCCGCGTTACGTTGGCAGCCTGGAGACCTTTCGGGCCTTTAACGATATCAAAACTGACTGCGTCGCCTTCAGCAAGGGATTTAAATCCTTCACCAGAGATTGCCGAAAAGTGAACGAAGATATCCTCCCCCCCCTCCTGCTCAAGAAACCCGAAACCCTTGCTGTCATTAAACCATTTAACTCTGCCTGTTGTCATGTTGCGACTCCTTTTATTCTGCTTCATGTAATTCACTTACGATAGCGCAAGTGGCTGAAAAACAACTCTTATATTGACTGCTAGGCACATCTACATATAATTTTTCTCACGTTAACATATTTTATCAACCTTGTATGTAATTTTTTTTATCGCAGTATATTTTACGGTAATGCGGTGCCAATACATGTACTGTTCGACCTTTTTTATTGAGCAGCATCACGAGTTATGCTATTGTATCAAGCTATTTTATCAAATATTTAACCTTCGGGAGATACTACAATGTTCAGTTCCCTTGTAAAAAAGTTTATCGGCAGCAAGAATGAACGTGAGCTTAAAAAGATGTGGCCGATCGTTGCGAAGATAAATGCCCTTGAGGCTTCGGTCTCTGCCCTTTCTGATGAACAACTGACCGACAAAACCAGGGAATTCAAGGAGCGGCATGCAAAGGGAGAGTCTTTGGATTCACTGCTTCCCGAAGCATTTGCCGTCTGCCGTGAAGGAGGCAAGCGGGTACTCGGCATGCGCCATTTTGACGTCCAGTTGATCGGCGGCATGGTACTGCATGCGGGTAAAATTGCCGAGATGAAAACCGGAGAGGGAAAAACGCTGGTAGCCACCCTCCCCGCCTACCTTAATGCAATTTCCGGCAAAGGGGTACACGTTGTTACGGTCAACGACTATCTGGCAAAACGTGACTCCGAATGGATGGGACGTCTGTACAATTTCCTCGGATTGTCGGTCGGTATCATCGTGCACGGTATTGAAGATGACCAGCGCCGCATCAACTATGCCGCCGATATTACGTATGGTACGAACAACGAGTTCGGCTTTGATTACCTGCGGGACAATATGAAATTTGACCTGGATGACTACGTTCAGCGCGGTTTTAACCACGCTATCGTCGACGAGGTTGACTCGATTCTGATCGATGAGGCGAGGACTCCGCTGATTATTTCCGGCCCGACTGAAGATTCAACCGACAAATACTATGTCATTAACGCGATCATTCCTAAACTGGAAAAGGGTGAAGTACTCGAAGTCGAGGCAAACACCCTTTCCGGCAAACGGAAACAATACACCGGTGATTTTACCATCGATGAAAAGGCCAAGAGTGCAACCTTGACCGAACAGGGCGTACTGAAGGTAGAAAAACTCCTGAAAATTGATAACCTGTACGATCCACGCAACATTGAGATCCTCCATCATGTCAACCAGGCGCTGCGCGCCCACGCCATGTACAAACTGGATGTGGATTATGTGGTGAAAGATGGTGAAGTCCTGATTGTTGATGAGTTTACCGGCCGCCTCATGCCCGGTCGCCGCTGGTCTGACGGCCTGCACCAGGCGATTGAGGCCAAGGAAGGGGTCAAGATCGAAAACGAGAACCAGACCCTCGCGACGATCACCTTTCAGAACTATTTCCGCATGTACAGCAAACTGTCCGGAATGACCGGTACTGCGGATACCGAAGCAGAGGAATTTCACAAAATATACAAACTCGATGTATGTGTCATCCCGACCAACCGCCCGCTCGTGCGTCCGGATTTTCCGGATGTTATCTACAAAACCGAAAAGGAGAAATTCAAGGCGGTTATCGAGGACATCAAAGAACATTATGCCGCCGGACAACCCTGTCTCGTCGGGACCATCTCGATCGAAAAATCGGAAGTGCTGTCGGAACTGCTGTCACGCCAGGGTGTGCCGCACAGCGTGCTGAATGCCAAACAGCATGAACGGGAAGCGGAGATCGTATCCCAGGCCGGCCGCAAGGGCGCCATAATGATCGCCACCAACATGGCAGGCCGTGGAACTGACATCGTGCTGGGAGGCAACCCGGATGCCCTGGCCAAGCAGTGGCGGCGGGCCAACCCTGAAGCTACCGATGAAGAATACGAGGCTATCGTTGCGAGATATAAGGCGGAATGTCTTGCCGAGCATGACGAAGTTGTCAAGCTGGGCGGCCTTCACATCCTCGGAACAGAACGGCACGAGTCTCGCCGCATCGACAACCAGTTGCGCGGCCGCTCCGGCCGTCAGGGAGACCCCGGCTCATCAAAATTCTACCTGTCGCTGGAAGATGACCTGCTGCGCATTTTCGGATCGGAACGTGTTTCCAAAATCATGGATCTTCTCAAAATCGAAGAGGGTGAGGCCATTACTCACAGCATGATTTCACGGTCGATCGAAAATGCTCAGAAAAAAGTAGAAGCGCATAACTTTGATATCCGTAAGCATCTCATCGAATACGATGATGTCATGAACAAACAGCGAGAAGTTATTTATAGCCAGCGCCGTGAAATTCTAGCCGGTCAGGATATTCGCGAGAGTTTCATGGAGATGCTGGATGATACAATCGAGGAAATCGCGGCCGCCTACGCAATTGACAAGGTTTCACCCCACGAATGGGACTGGCAGGGGATAAGCGAAAGCGTGTACAAATCCTTCAACCTTCAGCTTGACCTGCCGCAGGAGATGGTAAGCCGCCTGACGCCCGTTAACTTTCACGACACGCTCCGCGAGCAGGTCCATGCCATCTTCACTGCACGCGTGGAGGAGATGGGTGAAGAGCTGATTGACCACCTCATCAAGGTCATGATGCTGCAGGCCATTGACACACACTGGAAAGACCACCTCCTGAACATCGACCACCTGAAGGAAGGGATCGGACTGCGTGGTTACGGCCAAAAAGACCCCAAGCAGGAGTACAAAAAAGAAGCCTATAACCTGTTTATTGAATTGATGACCCGTATCCGTGAAGAGGTTGTCGAACGTGTTTTCTGGGTTCAGATCAATCACGACGGAGAAGAAATAGAAGAGATGGAAGAGGAGATGCAGAGCAAGAAACTTATTTTTAATCTGGGAGGCGGGGAAGAGCGTCCCCATGAACCGGCCAAAAGTCAGAAAGTGGCGGGACGCAACGATGCCTGCCCGTGCGGGAGCGGCAAAAAGTACAAAAAGTGCTGCGGAAAGTAACGGCGCTCTGCCGTTAAATACCATATCGTATCAAAGAGGTTTATCCTGATGAATATACAGGGCTTTTTATTTTCTACCGCAGAGGCGGCAATAAAAAAAGCGGGCCGCAAAGATCTGGCGATTATTTTTTCTGAAGTTCCAGCCGCCGCAGCAGCAGTCTTTACCACGAGCTCCGTCAAGGCGGCCCCGGTACTGGTTTCCCGCGAGCATATTGCGAGCGGATTCGCCCAGGCGCTCATCGTTAACAGCGGCAACGCCAACGCCTGTACGGGAGAACCCGGAATGATGGACGCACGGGAGACTTCACGTCTGATTGCCAGCGCTCTCGGCATTGAGGATTCGGCCGTGCAGGTCTGCTCCACCGGCGTAATAGGCGTGCGGATGCCGATGGAACGAATCCGGACCGCTATACCGGCTCTGGTTGACGGTCTCACTTCCGGCACTCTCGACGATATTGCCCAGGCCATCATGACAACCGACACCTTCCCTAAAATGGAAGCCCGGGGCGGACAGGCCGGCGGAATCAGTTACACCGTAGCGGGTATTGCCAAGGGTGCCGGCATGATCATGCCCAACATGGCCACCATGCTTTCCTTTATCATCACCGACGCCGCCGTTGAACCGGTTTTTTTGCAGAACTCATTCCGGAAGAGCGTTGATCGCTCATTTAATGCCATTACCGTAGATGGCGACATGTCAACCAACGATACCTGCCTGATTATGGCTAACGGGATGTCGGGAAATCCGGCCATCACGGAAGGATCAGCGGAAGGAGACTCCTTTGAATCAATCTTGAATGACGTTTTGCTCTCATTAGCCAAACAGATCGTAAAAGATGGTGAAGGAGCTACTAAATTCGTTGAAATACGGGTCTGCGGCGCTAAAGACGATGCCGATGCAAAACGGGCCGCTATGGCGATTGCCAACTCCAGTCTGGTAAAAACGGCTTTTTTCGGTCAGGATGCCAATTGGGGACGGATCTTCGCCGCGGTCGGGTATTCCGGAGCTGAAGTCGATCAGTCGCGACTGTCACTGCGCTTTGATGATGTCACCATGGCCAGAAACGGGGTCTTTGCCGGTGGGGATGCCGAAGCCCGCGGCACTGAAGTTCTCAAACAAAAGGAATTTACCGTCTCGGTTGACCTTGGAATAGGAAGCGGTACTGCCACCGTGTACACGTCGGATCTGACGCACGAATACATCAGTATAAACGCCGACTACCGATCCTGAAATCATCAGGAATCTGCTTATTTTCAAGCCTCCGCGTGCGGGGGCTTTTTTGTCGTAATGCAGGACTACAGAGCGAACCCGTGATTACTTTTCGAATATTTTTTACCGCGTTATTCCTTTTACTTTCGACCACCCTTAACGCCGCTGATAACCTGATGGATGCCGGAAGAGCCCTCTCCATCGACGTACTGCTGGAAAATGCCATCCGCAGAGGCCTTATTTCCGGCGGTGTCGTGGCTGTCGGCAACCATACCGGCCAGCTTTACGGCACGGCGCAAGGGAGACTATATCCAAACCCCCTTGCGCCCCTCATTTCGGACCGGACCCTGTTCGACACAGCGTCACTCACCAAGGTTCTCGCCACGGCTCCCGCCATCATGAAACTGCTCGAACAGGGGAAAATCAGCCTGCTTGATCCGCTGACACGTTGGTTCCCTGAGTTCGAGGGGACAGACTTTGAAGAGATCACCATTCTTAATTTATTGACGCACACTTCCGGAATAAATGATGTTGAAATTGCAAAGGATGATCCACTCAGGAGCCTGATAGAAAAGGCTATTTTACAAAACAATGTCGCCCTGCCCGGAAACCGTTTTCGTTATGCGGATATCAACTTCATGCTGCTGGGAGAGCTGGTCAAACGCACCGCCCACATCCCATTGGACAGATTCTGCGTTGAATACATTTACGCCCCGATCGGTATGGCTGAAACAGCTTTTCTGCCCCAGGCGGAATTTAATGTTATTGCGCCAACGGCGGGCTACGACAAAACGCTCACATCCGGGGTTGTCCAGGATATCAACGCGCGCCGATTTGGCGGAGTAGCAGGACACGCCGGTTTATTCAGCACTGCGAGCGATTTGAACAGATTCGCAACCATGATACTTAACCGGGGGACATACAACGGAACACATGTTTTTAAAGAGCGGGTCATAACCCAGATGACGTCTCCGTACTTTTATTCTAACGGCAGAGTCATCAGAGGTCTTGGGTGGGATATCAACTCGCCGTTTTCGTCACCACGAGGAACCTATTTTTCTGACATGTCTTTCGGCCACACCGGGTACAGCGGTTCATCAATCTGGATTGACCCCGAGCAGGATTTATACGTAATTCTTTTGACCGTGCGTCTTGACTACAAAAATATACGGCAGTTTAACCAATTGCGAAGCGATATATCCACCTTGGCCGTCTCCATATTTTCCACCCCGCGAATTGCGTCCGAAATTGCCAACGACATGAAAATCCCCTGAAACGCTAATACCTTGACACGATATTGCACCTGTGTTAGTTCTCTGCAGTACAATTTTTCCTGCGTACCCACTCAGCAAGGGAGGGATCGATGAGCATTAAAGTGCTGGTCGCCGACGATAGTATAACCATCCAGAAAGTAATCGGCATCATTTTCGGAAGCGACGAATACTCCTTGACGGTCGTTGATAACGGCAAAGCCGCCGTCGATAAGGCACGTGAAATCGACCCCGATATATTGCTGATTGACGCCCTGATGCCAGGTATGACCGGTTACGAAGTGGCCGAAATGGTGCGTTCGACACCGTCGCTGGCTGCCAAGCCGATCTTGATTCTGACCGGTTCATTTGAACCGTTTGATGAAGAGAAGGCGAAAAGATGCGGTGCAGACGATTTCATTGCCAAACCGTTTGAGTCGCAGCAAATCATCTCCAAGGTAAAAGAGCTGCTGGAACTTGGACGCTCAAGAGCACTGTCTGCACAGGTTTCCCCATCACAACCTGCCCCTGAAACTGTTCGAGAACAAGTATCAGAAGAAGTATCGGCTCCCATATTTGAGAGATCTGCTCCGGTTTCTATTCAACAATCCGAAACGGCGCAACCGGCAGATGATATCTGGGGCGCCTTTACTCCGGAAGCAGAACCGCCTTTTGAAGCGGTTGCCGCTCCAGTCGTCGCCGCTCACTCTTCAGCACCTGTCGAACCCGATGTGTTTGCAATCGTCACCGAAGAAAATAATGCACAACTCGGACAGTCAGCCACATCACCGGACACATCACCGCAGCATACCGGTACTCAATGGATTCCGGTTGAGGAAAACACCTTTGAATTTGAGGAGGACGTTATTGCAGAGCCTCCCCAAACCGCCTCCGCTGCTCAAGCAGCTCCGGCTCACGAAGTGCCATTTGGCGGCATTTCTTTTGAGGATGACGTAACGCCCCCGCGCCCGCCCGTTTTTCCAGCCGCTCCCGAACCGGAATCGGTATTGGCTGCCGAAATGGCGCCTCCAGCGGCAATTACTTCATCTGTCAGCCTGACGGAGGAACAGTTAAGGGCCGCGATTCTTGGCGCATCAAGAGCAGTTATCGAACGAATCGTCTGGGAGGTTGTTCCTGACCTTGCAGAGGTACTGATCCGCGATGCCATCCGGAAGATCAAGGAAGGGGCTTAGCTCCCCCCTGCTTGCATAACAACCGTGAGGGGATGGCGACATCCCCTTTTTTCATATGGAGGTACGAAAATGATTAAAAAAGCCATAGCCAAGGTTGTCGAACATGAAAATCTGACCGAAGGAGAGATGATCGAGGTCATGAACCAGATCATGTCCGGAGAGTGTACACCGGCACAGATCGGTGCGTTCATCACCGCCCTGCGCATGAAGGGTGAAACCGTCGAGGAGATCGCCGGCGCCGCCCGGGTCATGCGCGAACGGGCCACCCCGATCCGGGTCGGCAAGGGGGTACTTGACATTGACCGCGATGACATCAACATCGACCGGGAGACCATTCTGGATGTGGTCGGTACCGGTGGCGACGGCACCAACACCTTCAACATTTCAACCACCGTTTCCTTCGTAGTCTCGGCCTGCGGTGTCAAGGTGGCCAAGCATGGCAACCGCTCGGTCTCTTCGGCCTGCGGCAGCGCCGACGTACTGGAGAAGCTGGGCATCAACCTGGATGTCACGCCCGAAACCGTCGAAAACTGCATCGACCAGATCGGCATCGGCTTCCTCTTCGCCCCTGCCCTGCACGGCGCCATGAAGCACGCGATCGGACCGCGCCGCGAGATCGGCATACGCACCATCTTCAACATCCTCGGCCCCCTGACCAACCCTGCCGGAGCCGACTGCCAGGTCATGGGGGTCTACCGCGCCGACCTGGTTGAAAAGCTGGCCGGTGTGCTGCAAAAACTGGGGTGCCGTCACGGCTTCGTGGTACATGGCTCTGACGGCATGGACGAGATGACCCTGACCGGCGAAACAGTCGTAGCCGAAGTCACTCCGGCAGGCGTCACGCTGAGCAGCGTCATCCCAGAACAGGTAGGGTTGGCACGCTGCTCTATGGCTGAACTCAAGGGGGGTGATGCCGTTGTCAACGCCGCAATCGTCAAAGCCGTACTGGCTGGTGAACCGGGACCACGGAGAGATATCGTCCTCCTGAACGCCGCCTATGCCCTGGTGGCTGCTGACAAGGCCGCAACGCCAGCGGAGGGAATGATCCTGGCAGCCGAGGCCATCGACTCCGGCCGGGCGCTGCAGCAGATGAAAAAACTGGCGGCATTGACGAATATACACTGATGGGAGAACAGACTAAAATATGACCACCGACACCCCCGACATACTTAAAAAAATAGTCGCCCACAAGCAGGTAGAAGTAGCGACCGCCAGGGCCGCCGCATCGATTCACGAACTGAAGGAGCGTATAAGTGAACTGGAGGACGTGCCGCGCGGTTTCGAGAGACACCTGCGCGAAGCGGTAGCCTCGGGCCGGACCGCCATCATCGCCGAGGTCAAGAAGGGTTCCCCCAGCAGAGGAGTCATCCGCGAGGATTTCGACCCGCTGGAGATCGCAGGAATTTACCGGGATAACGGCGCCACCTGCCTGTCGGTATTGACCGACGAACAGTTCTTCCTGGGGCAGTTGCGCTACCTGAATCTGATTCGCGAGGCGGTTTCCCTGCCGCTGTTGCGCAAGGACTTCATCTGCGACCCGTACCAGATCTTTGAGGCGCGCGCCGCCGGAGCCGATGCGATCCTGCTGATCGCCGCCATGCTTGACCTGAATCAGTTACGCGAGTTCCGTGCCGTGGCAAAAGAGATGAATCTGGATGTGCTGCTGGAGGTTCATGATGAGGTTGAGATGGAGGCGGCGCTTCAAACCGACTGCACGATGATCGGCGTCAACAACCGTAATTTGAGGACGTTTGTAACCGATCTCGGCACCACCGGCCGCCTGGCCCGCATGATGCCGGCCGATCGGCTGCTGGTGTCAGAGAGCGGAATAAACAACCGTGACGATATCAAACGTCTTGCGGCTGCCGGAGCCCAAGCCTATCTGATTGGCGAAGCCATGATCCGTGAGGCCGATATTGGTCAAAAACTTCGTGAACTGATTGCCATCTGATTGACTTACCTGGCCATTAGCAGCCCGCGCTCCTGCAGCAGAGTCAGCGACTGGAGCAGTTCCACCGCCCGTCGGAGCTGAAAATCCTTCTGTAATTCCTGGTCCACGCCCTGCCCTTGTGCAGAATCCGGCGTCTTGACCTGCGGTTCTCCCGGTATATCCGTCGGCGCCAGACGGTTGTCCAAATCCTTTTCCTTGATTTCCATTTTATTCGATTGCGCATGAGTCCCGGTCGGTATTATAGCGGCGACTTCGATATCCGGAACAATCCCTTTGGCCTGAATTGAACGTCCGCTCGGGGTATAATAGCGAGCCGTTGTCAGCTTAAGAGCGGCATTACCCTTCAGCGGGATTACCGATTGGACCGATCCTTTTCCGAAACTCTGCGTTCCCATGATCAATGCACGTTTATGATCCTGCAGGGCGCCGGCGACTATTTCCGAGGCGCTCGCACTGCCGCCGTTGATAAGTACGACGATCGGATATCGTGGTTCCTTGGTACCCAGTGTTGCATTATATACACGATTGGCGTCGGGGGTTCGTCCCTTGGTGCTGACAATCGCCGTATTGTTGATGTCATCGCCGACAAAACAGTTAACTACTTCGACGCATGAATGTATCAAACCGCCCGGATTGTAACGCAGATCCAGAATCAACCCTTTCAGATTCCCGCCCGATTTTATGTGAAGCTCTTTCAACGCTTCTCTGAACTCGCTTCCGGTACGCTCCTGAAATTGAGATATCCGAATGAATCCATACCCTGAATCGAGCAGTCTTGATTTCAGGCTTTTCAGCTTTATAATGTCGCGAACCAGATTAAAAACAAGCGGCTTGGCGGCTTCGGCGCGTAATATTGTCAAAGTCACCGGGGTTCCCTTCTCGCCCCGCATTCTTTTAACCGCTGACGCGATATTCATCCCGTTGGTTGACATACCGTCGATCTTCCAGATGTGATCATTGGCCTGAATTCCTGCCCGGAATGCCGGTGTGTCATCGATCGGGGCAATAACCGTCAGTTTGCCGTCTTTTGTGCCGAGTTCGATGCCGACACCACCGAACAACCCGGACATCTGTACTTCCATCTCGTGATACGGCTCGGGAGGCAGATAGGCGCTGTGCGGGTCGAGGGTGGCAAGCATACCGTCAACCATTTTAAGCACCAGTTTTTTTGAATCGGGTTTCTCTACGTAGTTTTCTAGAACTGACGAGTACGCTTCGCGCAGAAGCTTGAGCGAATTCACATCATCGGGTGTTTGACGCAGATGCCGGCGGCCAAAGAAGAGAGCCGTCAGGCAGAGAACAATCGCCACGACTATTAACAGTATCGTCTTTGTGGAGCGGATTCTGAATACAGGCGGCATCGCAATTATCTCCGTACGTCAATTCCATAACTTTTGATTTTACGATGCAGATTACTTCGTTCCAGTTCTATCAGTTCGGCCGTACGGGAAATATTCCAATCGTTTTCCTCAAGCTTTTGAATGATGAACTCCCGTTCAAAGTCCTCGCGGGCTTCCCGCAACGCCGTCCGGGCATGAGCGCCCTCCGGTGATGCGGAAGACGCCGCTCCGATTGGCTCCTCATCAGATAAATCGGGAATATCTTCCGCCGAGACAACACGTCCCGGCGTAACAATCAGTATCCGCTCCACAACGTTTTTTAGTTCACGCAGATTGCCGGGCCACGAATATCGCCGCAATTTGTCTATCGCTTCCGGCAGAAAAGTCTTTGCTCCGCCCCCTTCCCGGCGAAAGAACTGGTCGACAAAATGCTGAACAAGCGGCCTGATGTCATCCAAACGTTCACGCAGTTCCGGAGAATGAAAGGATATGGTACTCAGCTGATAATAAAGATCGGGGATGAACGTTCCAGCGGCCATATCCAGCTCAAGAGGTCTCGTCGTAGCAGCAATAATCCGTATATCAGCAGCAAGCGGGCGGATCCCTCCGACTCGTTCAAATGTGCCTTCCTGAATAAATCGAAGAATTTTCACCTGAGTGCTCAGTGGCAGTCCATCTATTTCATCCAAAAAGAGTGTGCCGCCA
>JBAVTM010000202.1:0-12075 GCA_049696195.1 Desulfuromonadaceae bacterium
ATCTACATAATGGAGATATCACCGTGAATCCACGATTACCAGCCGAATGGGAAATACAGGACGGCGTGCTGATGGCCTGGCCGCATGAAGGGACCGACTGGGCGTATATGCTGGAAGACGTTCGCCCCGTTTTTGTCGATATAATCCGGAACATTACCCGTTTCGAGCGGGTACTTCTAACCGCAACCCATGCGGCTTCTGCCGCTGAATACCTCGGCGAAGCCGGTGTAGATCTTACAAAAGTCACGCTCTGTGAAATCCCGAATAACGATACCTGGGCGCGTGATTTCGGCCCGATTACCGTTATCTACAATAACAGGCCGACCCTGCTGGATTTCGGCTTCAACGGCTGGGGGCTCAAGTTCCCCGCACATTTTGACAATCTTATTTCAAAACGCCTCAAACAGCAGGGAGCCCTGCTCCCCAACCTGAACACGATCGGATTGATCATGGAGGGGGGGAGCATTGAAAGCGACGGCCTCGGGACGATCCTGACAACTGCAGAATGCCTGCTTTCACCTAACCGCAATCCGCAGCTGAACAAGAGTGAAATCGAACAGGCGCTGGCCTCACTGATCGGAACAAAGCGTGTTCTCTGGCTCCACCACGGGGGTCTGGCCGGTGATGACACCGACTCCCATATCGACACGCTGGCCCGCATCTGCCCGGACAACACGATAATTTACCAGGGATGCGACAATCCGCTCGACGAGCATTTTGAACCGTTGAAACTGATGGAAGGGGAACTTAAATCGTTCACCTCGCCGGACGGCTCCCCCTATCGCCTGATCCCCCTCCCCTTGCCCACGGCCCGCTTTGACGAGCAGGCACACCGGCTGCCGGCGACCTATGCCAATTTTCTGATTACCAACGGTGCGGTGCTGGTCCCGACCTATCGCGATCCGGAGAACGACGGTACCGCTCTGGAGCGCATCGCCCAGGCTTTTCCTGGGCGCGAGACCATCGGTATCGACTGCCTGCCGCTGCTGGAACAGCATGGCTCTCTCCACTGCGTGACCATGCAGCTTCCCCGGGGGGTCCTGGCATGACAGTTCTCAAAGTTGCATTGATTCAGCAGAGCTGCACGGACAGCCGTGACGGGAATCTTGCCGATACAACCCGGATGGTTCGCAGGGCCGCTGCCTCGGGGGCGCAGCTTGTCGTGCTGCAGGAACTGCACACCTCCACCTATTTCTGTCAGGTTGAGTCCCCTGCCCTGTTTGATCTGGCCGAACCGATCCCCGGGCCTTCTTCCGAAACGTTGGGAAAGCTGGCCGGAGAACTGGGTGTGGTGATTGTGGCGTCGCTGTTTGAGCGCCGCGCCGCCGGGCTGTATCATAATACGGCGGTCGTTTTCGAAAAAGACGGCTCCATAGCCGGAATCTACCGCAAGATGCATATCCCGGATGACCCGGGATATTATGAAAAATTCTATTTTACACCCGGTGACCTCGGCTTCAACCCAATCAAGACCTCGGTCGGCACGCTGGGAGTTTTGGTCTGCTGGGACCAATGGTACCCCGAAGCCGCCCGCCTGATGGCCCTGGCGGGGGCGGATCTGCTGATCTACCCGACCGCCATCGGCTGGGACCCTGACGATACGCAAGAAGAACAACTGCGGCAGCGTGACGCCTGGGTCACCGTCCAGCGGGGACACGCGGTTGCCAACGGCCTGCCGCTTCTTGCAGTCAACCGGGTCGGTTTTGAACGGTGCGGGCAGCAGCCGGATGTCGGCATTCGGTTCTGGGGCGGCAGCTTTGCGGCCGGGCCGCAAGGGGAGATTCTGGCGGAAGCTTCACGGGACAGCGAAGAGATTATCGAGGTGGAGATAGACCTTGCGAAGAGCGAACGGGTGCGCCGCATCTGGCCTTTCCTGCGTGACCGCAGGATCGACGAGTACGGCGATTTGCTGAAACGGTTCAGAGACTGAAATGTGCCGGAATCAAAAACTGTGCGAGCTCTTCATCAGCAGACTTACCCCCAGATAGGTGAACAGCATAACGAACAGACCGGCTATTCCCAGCCAGGCTAAAATACCGTCCCAGCGGGCACCCTTCAGCCTGACGTGCAGCAGCAGTGCGTAAAACAGCCAGAGAATAGAGGTCCATAACTCTTTCGGCGTCCAGAGCCAGTAGGTTCCCCAGGCATAGTAGCCCCAGATTCCGCCCGAAATCATTGAAACGGAAAAAAACGTCCATCCCACCAGCGCACATTTATAAAACAGCTCAAGGTATCCCCGAATGCCGGTACGCAGGTAACCGGCACACGCGATGCCCCCGACGGCAAAAAGAGCGTACGCGAAAAACGCCACGACAACGTGCAGTTCGAACCAGAGCGTGTCAAGAATCTGCGGCAGCGGCATATTAAGTGGTTTGAACAGCAGCGCGGCAGTTGTGATACTGCCCGCGGACATTCCTGATGCGACCGTAAACCAGCGCCTGCCGCGCACGACCGGATAATAAGAGGCCAGCAGCCCCATAAGCGCCAGAGACATGCCGAAGAAGAGCAGCGTATCATGGGGGCCGAGCAGCGGCAGACGGCCGAGCAGAAGGCCGCGGCTGAACAGATAAAACAGCTGGGCGGCAAGAGCAGCCGCCAGACCCGCGCGCCAGAACGATCCGAACGTCAGACACGCAACGGCAAACCAGAGCAGAAGCGGTATCGGCGGAGATATACTCATATTCTTCACAGTCCCCTGGTGGAAAAATCATTCATTGCCCGCCGCTTTTGTAGCAAAACATATGCAGTATGTCACCAATACTCTCAACAAATCATAAACAATCTGCACCAAAATTAAATAATTTGCGGTATAGTGTCGGCCGTTTACGATTCGAAAACGGGGGGCTGCATGTCATTCAACGGTGACCTTGAACATTTTCCGCTGGCAGATGTCATTCAACTGCTGCACATGACCAGTAAAACCGGCATCTTATATTTGAAAAGTGCCAAGGGGGAAAGTCAGCTCGTTTTTCACGATGGATTTTTTGTCAGTGCGAACCATATGAATAACAGCGTCCGTATCGGCAAAGTACTGGTCGATATGAATGCCATTTCCAGTGAGGCGCTCAATCATGCACTGGCAGAACAGAATGATGCCGGCAAGAATCGCAAGCCGCTGATTGCCACCTTGATTGAAAAGGGCACGATTGACAAGGATACCGCCTTCAAGGGGCTTGAAACGCTGATTGAGATGACCATTGTTGAAGCCTTGACCTGGTCGTCCGGCACATTTTCACTTGATGTTTCGAATGTAACTGTTTCTGATGAATACCGCTATTTTCCGGAAAAACTGCAGCAGGATATCTTGCTGAACGCGCAGGGAATTTTGATGGACTCGCTGCGCATTTATGACGAGAAGATGCGTGACGGAACACTGAGCGAGCTCT
Organism: Desulfuromonadaceae bacterium; assembly: GCA_049696195.1. GTDB lineage: Bacteria > Desulfobacterota > Desulfuromonadia > Geobacterales > Pseudopelobacteraceae > JACRCG01. Next base: position 3,387 of record JBAVTM010000202.1, read on the forward strand.
TCTTTACCGAGGAAAACAGAAGAGACACGCCAGCTCCCGCATCTGACTCCGGAACTGTTGATATAACGGCAGACCTGCTCGGTCTTGATGCACTCGACACAATCACTCGAAAGATTCCGGATGTTTTTATTGGCCTGAAAGACCATGATCCGGTCGGTGAACACCGGCAACTTGTTGCCCGCGCGCTTCCGGAAACGACTATCGATCAGCAGGAGCAGCTGGTCTCTTTTCTAAGCACCGTTTCCACTCCGGGTGCAGCGGATTCAAAGCCACCGGTTACGGCTATTATCCTGCTGACTCAAGATGAACTGCTGTCCCATACGATAACCACGGTCTGCAAACATGAAAATCTGTTTATATTTGCTTCAGACGAAGAAGCCGGGCTTGACATTGTCATCGAACAGTCGCTTACCAGAGACCTTCATCCGGTTCTGGTTATTGATATCCCTCATGATGACGATGGCATGCAGACACTGACACTCGTGCGCCGGAAGGTTTCAGCCTACCCGCAGATTTCAATCCTGATCACCGCCTGCAGCCATACCTGGCGTATCATCGGTATGGACGCCCTGGAAGCCGGAACGCGTTCCATCATTCCCCGCCCCTGCAGACAATGCCATGATGATACGTATATACCCCGGCTGATTGCGTTTCTTACCCGGATCGGCTCGTTCCTGAAAACGATTCTGCCCAGGCCGCCCGCTGAAGTCGGTCACCAGTTTGTCGCGGTTCTCAATCAGCTGAACTCGCTATCCGAACCGCCGGAAGTTGCGCTGAAAATGCTCCAGTTTACCGCACTCCAGTTTGAACGGGCCTTAACCTTCGTCGTTGCTAAATCTGAATTGATTGCAGAAAAATCGATCGGTATGACCGCGGCTAAATCGACTGGAACAACAGCGCCGCTCCTGTTCAGAATCCCCCTTACGAGGCATTCGATACTGCAGGAGGTCGTTGAAAAAGGGCGCCTCTATTACGGGCAGAGGAAAGATGAGGTATTGACAAACCTGCTGTACAAGGAGATCGGAGCGCCACGGAGCCCGAAAGTCATTGTCGTTCCGCTGATCAGCCGCGGCAAAGTCATCGCCGTAACCTATGCGGATTTTGGCGCCAAACCGGTTTCTCCGCCTCAGATCGATCTGATTGAAGCACTTGCAGGGCACGCCGGATTGATTCTCGACAATGCCCTGTACCGGAAGAGTATTGAAAAAACGTCGTAACATGAGTATTTCGTTTTGCCATTTACATTTTCAACGGGGGTATGATGGACAGCAATATTCTGCACCAGATTCTCGAGATTGCATTTCAAAAGAACGTTTCAGACCTGCATTTTGAGGTAGATAACCCGCCTTTTTTCAGAGGACGGGGCCAGCTGGTTCGCGCCAAGATGCCGAATCTGACCCCGGAGAACACCCGGTTTATCGCCGAAACGGTTCTGGCTCACAATGGCCGCAGCGTGACGAACGATCTTAAAGAATGTGACGCCTCCTACTCCCTGCCGTCCGGAGGGCGTTTCAGAGTCAGTATTTTCCGCCAGAAGGGGCATTTCGGCATCGTCATGAGGGTGATTCCACCGGTCATCGGAACTTTTGAGGACCTGAATCTGCCGCAGGTGCTGGGAGAAATTGCCCAGGCCCCCAACGGTCTGATACTGGTGACCGGACCGACCGGAAACGGCAAGTCAACCTCGCTTGCTTCCATCCTGAGTTACCTGAATGATAACTTTAGCTATAACATCATAACTATCGAAGATCCGATAGAATTTCTGTTTTCATCTCAAAAGAGCTGCATCATCCAACGTGAAATAGGTACCTACACTGACAGCTTCGCTTCGGCCCTGAAAGCTGCGCTCCGAATGGACCCCGATGTCATAATGGTCGGTGAAATGCGCGATAAAGAGACCATCGATTCCTGCATCAAGGCGGCCGAAACCGGTCATCTGGTATTTTCAACCCTGCACACCCAGGGAGCCGTTTCAACCATCAACAGGATAATCGGGCACTTCCCCCCCGATTCCCAGGAAATAATGCGCCACCGTCTGGCCGATATTCTGGTTGCCACGGTTTCAATCCGCCTGATCAAGGACAAATCGGGTGAACGCATATTTCCGGCGGTCGAGATCATGCGGGCAACGACAACCATCCAGGCCTGCATTCGCGAAGGGCGCCTCGATGAAATTGAACAGCATATCGAAAAAGGTGCGTCACAGTATAAGATGCAAACGCTCGACATGCACCTGCTGCAACTCTATCGCCAGGATCTGATTACCTTGCAGGACGCCCAGCGCCTCACTCATTCGATGGATTTCGAACGCAAGCTGATGTTCGACAACTAATAAAAATGGAAAAGATTCTTATCATTGATGACGAAGCCTTTATCCGGGAAAATGTTTCACGAATTTTATCGGAAGAAGGGTATCAGGTCTGTCAGGCGTCCAACACGAGAGAAGCGAGCGAGCAGGTCGCTTCCGGTGAGATCGATCTGGCTCTGCTGGATCTGAACCTCGGGCCCGAAAACGGCATCGACGTCCTGAAAATTCTGAAAGAACTTGACCCCGAACTGCTGGTAATCATCATTACCGGATTCGGATCGGTGGAAAGTGCCGTGGATGCCCTTAAGATGGGCGCCTTCCATTACATGAAAAAACCGTTTAAAGCTGATGCCCTGAGGGTAATTGTCAAGCTTGCGCTTCAGACCCAGACCCTGAAGCGTGAGGTACGCAACCTGAAACGTGCCGACAGCCTGCCGGGGCGCTCGCCGATGATCGGCAGGAGCAAACCCTTTCAGGAGGTAATTGACCAGGTCCGTGAAATCGCCCGCATCCCCTCAACCGTTCTGATTACCGGCGAGTCCGGCACCGGCAAGGAGCTGATCGCCCGGGCCATTCACGATCTTTCCGACCGTCACGATGCCGCTTTTGTCGCCATCAACTGCGCTTCCATCCCCGCCGCACTGCTGGAGAGCGAGCTGTTCGGTCATGAAAAGGGTTCCTTCACCAGCGCCACCGGGCGAAAAACCGGGCTGTTCGAAGAGGCACATCACGGTACGATTTTCCTCGACGAAATCGGCGAGATGGATCTGGCCATGCAGGCCAAACTGCTCCGGGTACTGCAGGAGCGGATAATCCGACGGGTCGGCGGAATCAAGGATATCAATATCGATGTCCGAATAATCGCCGCAACGAATCGCAACCTGTTGGATAAAATATCAACCGGTTCTTTTCGCGAGGACCTCTATTACCGCATCAATGTCTTCCCGATTCATATCCCGCCGCTCCGCGAACGCAAGGAAGATATCGGCCTGATCGCCTCATATTTCCTTGATACCTTCAGCCGCTCCTTTGGGCGCGATTTCAAGGCGCTGTCACCGGAGGCGACCCGGTTGATGGAAGAATACCGCTGGCCGGGCAATATTCGCGAACTGAGAAATGTCATTGAACGCATCTGTATCATGAACTACGGCCCGTCTCTCCTGGCGGAGCATCTTCCCCAGGAGATTCGCGGGGGCACTCCGGCCGGCGCTTCAATAACTGCCCAACGGCCGGTTCAAACGGCACAATTGCCCACGGATACCGGTTTGGATGAAGCTGTGATGAACTTTGAAAAAAACATCATCGGTCAGGCCCTGGAAAAGACACGGGGTAATGTTCTGCAGACCGCCGCAATGCTTAAAATTCCCCGCGGCACGCTCCGCTATAAAATGGATAAATACGGATTATAAATAATGGCAGATAAACACGATATCAAACCTGGACAATCGCTTGAACTGCTGAAAGAGCTGCATATCCTTACCCGTGACGGCAAGCTGAACCAGGACAGCAGACGCAAACTCAAGCAGGTCAACCATCTGTATCAGTTCATCGAGCCGTTATTGAAAGAGGTTCAACAGGATCACGAAGGTATTACCCTGGTCGATCATGGCGCGGGGAAATCGTACCTCGGGTTTATTCTGTACGATCTGTTCTTCAAAAATCAGGAGGGCAGTTCCCGCATCTTCGGCATTGAAACCCGTGACGAACTTGTGGAGAAATCACGTCTCCTCGCCGACAAGCTCCACTTTCCCGGCATGACTTTTTTGAATCTCTCCGTTGCCGAATCGATCCACTCTGATGAGCTTCCGGCAACAGTGGATGTCGTAACCGCACTGCACGCCTGCAATACCGCTACCGACGACGCGATCCTCTTTGCCCTCAGGAAAAATGCCCGCTTCATTGTGCTGGTCCCCTGCTGCCAGGCAGAAGTAGCCGCCGTTCTGCGCAAAAACAAGGCTGCCGATCTTGCTTCGAACAGCCTGACCGAAATGTGGCGACACCCGATCCACACCCGTGAATTCGGCAGCATGGTCACCAACGTCCTGCGCTGCCTGCAGCTGGAGGCGCACGGTTATCAGGTCAACGTTACCGAACTGGTCGGCTGGGAACATTCCATGAAAAACGAGCTGATCATCGCCAGCTACAAGGACCTGCCGCGCCGCCGGCCGGCGGAACGGCTGAATGAACTGCTGAATTCGCTGGGACTTTCCGAAATGAGCCACCGTTTTTTTACTTCGTAACTGGTAATAGCCGGATGAATAGTAGTTTTCAAGTTTACAGATTTAACTTCCCCCCTCACACGAAATAATCCCAAAATAACTCTTCCCCATTTTCGCCAAAGTGGCAGATTACCGCCACCACTACTGGCCGGTTTTAGCCACTTCAACCTGCATATTCCGGATGTCTCTGCCGTATATCTTAAAATAGAACGCTATATTGACCTGTTACAGTATCCGGTAAAGTTGGCACTGCCGTTGCACTAATTAAAACAACATCTCATACTGCTGCCTGCAACACACCACTATACGTACCATCAAACCACAGGAGGAACACCGTATGAAACTGAGTCATTGTCTCAAAACCCTGGTTATCGCTGCTGCTGCCCTGTCGCTGCCGCTGGCCGCTCAAGCCGCACCGATCGTGATCAAATTCAGCCATGTCGTCGCCCAGCACACACCCAAAGGCCAGGCCGCCGACTACTTCAAAAAAATTGCCGAAGAGCGCACCAAGGGTCGGGTAAAAATAGAAGTCTACCCGAACAGCCAGCTTTACAAGGACAAGGAAGAGATGGAGGCTCTGCAGCTCGGCGCCGTTCAGATGCTGGCTCCATCCCTGGCCAAATTTGCTCCGCTGGGTGTCAAGGAGTTTGAAGTTTTCGACCTCCCCTTTATTTTCGACAATTACACGGAGCTGCACAAGGTAACCCAGGGTCCGGTCGGCGCCAAACTGCTGGCCAAACTCGAGACCAAAGGGATTCATGGTCTTGCCTATTGGGACAACGGCTTCAAGGTCATGAGCGACAACAAGCCGCTTAAAGTACCGGCCGACTTCAAAGGGCAGAAATTACGCATTCAGTCCTCCAAGGTTCTTGATTCCCAGATGCGTTCAGTAGGCGCCAATCCGCAGGTTATGGCCTTCTCGGAAGTATATCAGGCACTCCAGACCGGCGTTGTCGATGGGACCGAAAATCCTCCCTCCAACCTGTACACCCAGAAAATGCATGAAGTTCAGAAATACGTGACCCTCTCCGATCATGGCTATCTGGGATATGCCGTCATCGTTAACAAAAAGTTCTGGGCTGGCCTGCCAACCGACATCCGCACTATTCTTGAAGGCGCCATGAAGGATGCCACCAAGTTTGCCAACGATGTCGCCAAAAAAGATAACGACGAGGCCCTTGCGGCCGTTAAGAAATCAGGTAAATCCCAGCTTGTAACCCTGTCCGTACAAGAGCGCGCCCAATGGAAAAAAGCGATGGACAAGGCCCACAAGGATAACATGGGACGTATCGGCGCCGATCTGGTCAAGGAAGTCTACAAGGAAACCGGTTACTCGGTAAACTAACCACCCACAGGCCGCTGCGGCCGACGCAGCGGCCTTTTTTGCGCCCATATTTTCGTACGTTTGAAGATAATATCCCGTTTATAGGGTCCAGGAGCTGACACCATGATGAAATACCTCAACCATCTTGAGGAAGCAATTATCACCTTCCTCATCGGCGCGGCGACGGTGGTAATCTTTATTGCCGTTGCACATCGCTACCTGTCCGGTGTGCCGATTCCCGGGATTCAGGATTGGCTGCTGAGCATCAACATGAGCTGGTCCCAGGAACTCTGCATCTATATGTTTGTCTGGATGGCCAAGTTCGGCGCCGCTTATGGTGTCCGCACCGGCATCCATGTCGGCGTTGATGTCATTGTCAACCGTCTGCCGGAGTCATGGCGGGTCAAGTGCGTCATGATCGGCATTGCCGGCGGTGCGCTTTTCACCAGCCTGATCGGCACTCTGGGGGCACGCTTCGTCTGGGAAAACGGCATGCACTATGCGGTGTTCAATAAACTGGGAATTGCTCTCGGTGATTTGTATGAGGGACCGATCACACCGGATCTGGAGTGGCCTACCTGGATCGTCTATGCGGCCGTCCCGCTCGGTTCCTATCTGATGTGTTTCCGCTTCCTGCAGGTTGGGTGGACCTTTTTCCGCACCGGCGAGCTGCCGCATCATGATCATGCCGCCGTTGACGGACTCGATGAAGCTGTCGATGCGACTGAAGCACTTGAAGAATATGAAACCCATAAGTTTAATGGACAGGGAAAAGTTGGGGGTGAAAAATGAGTACAACCACCGTAGCCGGATGGGAACCGTTTTCCAAGCAAAAGGCAGCAAAATGGCTGCTCTGTATCGCTGCGGCACTTGGCGCGATCGCAATGCTCGGCAGTACCGGCATCGTATTTGCGCTGCTGCTGCTGCTGATGCTGACCGGCATGCCGATTTCGATTGCCCTGGGTCTCACCGTTCTCTCATTCCTCTTCTTTTTTACCGAGATACCGACTGAAGCGGTGGCGATGAAGCTGTTTACCGGCATCGAAAAGTTCGAGATCATGGCGATTCCGTTCTTCATTCTGGCCGGCAATTTCCTGACCCACGGCGGCGTCGCCAAAAGGATGATCAACTTTGCCACCTCGATGGTCGGGCACCTCTACGGCGGTCTGGCGCTGTCCGGCGTCATCGCCTGCGGTCTGTTTGCTGCGGTGTCCGGATCAAGTCCGGCAACCGTTGTGGCCATCGGCTCGATCCTGCTGCCGGCCATGGTAAAAGCCGGATATCCCAAGCGGTTCGGAGCCGGTGTCATCACCACCTCAGGGTCGCTCGGCATCCTGATTCCTCCGTCAATCCCGATGGTCATCTACTGTGTCGCGACCAACTCCTCGGTTGGCGGCATGTTCATGGGCGGTGTTATACCAGGCCTGATGCTGGTAATTATATTGGGGCTTGTTTCCTGGCGGATCGCCCGCAAGAACGATTATCCTCGTATGCCGAAAGCATCGTGGGCACAGCGTGGCAAGGCTTTCCGCGAGAGCGTCTGGGGACTCTTGCTGATCGTCATCGTCCTGGGCGGTATCTACAGCGGCATGTTCACCCCGACGGAAGCGGCGGCGATGAGTGCGGTCTATGCCTTCTTCGTTGCGGTGTTCGTGTATAAAGACATCACTTTTGCCAAGATACCGAAAGTTCTGCTCGATTCAGCCAGCATGTCCGCCATGCTGCTCTATATCATCACCAATGCGGTACTCTTCTCCTTCCTGATGACTCACGAACAGATTCCCCAGATCATGGCGGACTGGATTCTTGGTCACAACCTGGGCGTCGTATCGTTCCTGCTGGTAACCAACGTGCTGCTGCTTCTGGCCGGTAACGTCATGGAGCCATCCTCCATCATCCTGATCCTGGCGCCGATCCTGTTCCCGGTGGCGATGAAGCTCGGCATAGATCCGATCCATTTCGGCGTTTTGATCACCGTCAACATGGAGGTCGGCATGTGTCATCCGCCGGTCGGACTTAACCTGTATGTTGCCAGCGGTATTACCAAGATGGGTATTTCCGAACTCTCGGTGGCGGTCATGCCCTGGCTGCTCGCCATGTTAGGCTTCATGCTGCTGATCACCTACGTGCCGATCATTTCCCTCTGGCTGCCCCGTTTGCTGGGGTATTGATCAGTAAAACCATTTTTTCTGTTCAGCAGGTTTTGGAAACGGCGGGACGATTCTCTTTCCGCCGTTTCCAATGGTGTGTGGCAATTAAAGGATGCAGGAGAGGAATACTTGGAAGTAGAACTGCAACATGTAAGCATGATGCCCGTTGAAGTTATTGCTGAAAGTCCTGCGGGTTTTTGCAGATGGCAATAAGCGCCTCAAGAATGTTGGTAGTGGTCAGAATTCCCGCCAGGTTTCCTTCGTTGTCCAGCACGCAAAGACCATTCAGCTTCTCGTCATGGATCAGCTGGGCTGCGTCAGTAAGTTCCGTATCCGGGGTTACGGTGAAGGGTTTGGGATTCATAGCCTCCTTGACCGGGGTTTTGGAAAGCAGGTAGTGGATTTCCCAGGTGTCCAGGGCGGTTGCCTTGCTGGGGGTATACTCCTTTATCATCCGCTCGGTAACCAGCCCGACGAACTTTCCCTTTCTCATTATCGGGATACGGCGGACATTCTTCTCCTTCATGATATGAATTGCCTCGATAACGGACGCATCCTCTTCCATGGTTATGGGATTCGTTGTCATCCATTGTTTGACCTTGGTCATGACTGCCTCCTTCTGTGCACTATCAAACCCCAAGATATGCCGTTTTTACATGTTCATTATCCAGAAGTGATGCACCGGTAC
>JBAVTM010000203.1:0-6042 GCA_049696195.1 Desulfuromonadaceae bacterium
TTGCATATCTATGCTAGCATAATATATAATAATAAAATTTCAATCCTGAATACGATGGTAGCCTGAATCGGCCGCCAATTACCACCAACAACTTCAATGAGGGAAAGAGGGTTTCCAGTGCCAGAAACAAACTCGACTGCCACTGTAACCGATTGGAATCTGGGCGAGGATACCGATCGACGTGACGATCCGCTCCTTGACTGCCTGATGCTGCTGGCCAAACTCCATGACCGCCCTGCATCCAGAGCGGGACTGACAGCCGGTTTGCCCCTTGTACACAACCGTCTCACGGTAGAACTTTTTTCAAGATCCGCCGAGCGGGCAGGCCTGTCATCACGAATCGTGAAGAGACCACTGGACAGGATTACGCAACTACAGCTTCCAGCGGTCGTGCTGCTCCATAACCGTGCGGCATGCATACTTGTCGAACTGTCGGCAGAAGGGGATAAGTTCAGGATACTCCTGCCGGAAGCGGGCGCTGGACAAAAGGTCATCACACGGGAGAGCCTGGAAAAGCTGTATACCGGATACGCCATATTTGTCCGTCCGGCATACCGTTTCGAAAAAGGTGCCCACAAGGGGCTTAGCCCCGATTCGACCAAAAACTGGTTCTGGGGGACCATCTTTTCATCATGGCGCATCTATCGGGATGTCCTTCTGGCTTCCCTTATGATCAATTCATTCGCCCTGGCCAGCTCATTCTATATCCTCAATGTCTACGACAGGGTCATTCCCAACAGCGCTTTTGAAACGCTCTGGGTACTTTCAATCGGCATTACCGTAGTATATCTGTTCAGTGTGCTGATGCAGGGGTTGCGCGGCTATTTTGTGGATGAGGCGGGTAAAAAAGCCAATCTAAAGATATCCTCTCTGCTGCTTCAGAAGGTCCTGGGTCTGAGACTTGAAGTCCGCCCTCAATCCATAGGCTCCTTTTCCAATAATCTCAGGGAATTCGAAAGTATTCTCGATTTTATCACCTCATTCTCCATAACCGCCCTTATCGATATGCCCTTTGTTGTTCTGGGGCTGCTCGTCATCTGGTATATCGGCGGTTACATCGTCATATTCTTCATTGCAGCGATACTGCTCATGCTCCTTTACTCGGCATTCATTCAGGCACCGCTGCAGAAAGCCGTGGAAAAAACTTTTGCTGCATCGGCCCAGAAAAATGCCATTCTGGTAGAGGGACTGGCCGGCCTTGAAACAGTCAAGATGCTGGGGGCGGAATCGAAGATTCAGCAGGCGTGGGAAGAAGCCGTCAGCTACATCGCCACATGGAGCGCCCGATCGAGATTTCTCTCATCATCTGTCAGCGAATTTTCCTATTTCATCCAGAACCTGGTAGTCGTTGCACTGGTCATTGCTGGAGTATATTCGATTTCCGAGGGGCAGCTTACACAGGGGGGGCTGGTTGCCCTGGTCATCCTGTCGAGGCAGGTTATTGCGCCCATTGCCCAGGTGGCGAATCTTGCCACCCGCTTCCACCGCGCGAAAGAGGCTTTCAAGACCCTGAATGACATCATGGAGCTCCCCGTTGAACGGCCGGCAGGCAAGACATTCCTGCACAGGGCCAGGTTTCAGGGGAGCATCGGCGTGAAGAATCTTACCTTTGCCTACCCCGGGCAAACAGTGAACGTACTTAACAATATTACCCTGCAGGTTGCTGCCGGTGAAAAGGTCGGGATCATCGGACCTATCGGGTCGGGCAAGACGACCCTGGGAAAACTGATACTCGGTCTCTTTGAACCAAGCAGCGGCATGGTCACGATGGACGATACCGACATCAGACAGATCGATCCCACAGAGTTGCGGCATTGTGTCGGATATGTTCCCCAGGACATCACGCTGTTCCGCGGGACGGTCCGGGACAATCTGACCATGGGGACCAACGATGTTGATGACTCTTCGATCATGCGTTCAGCCGAAGTTGCCTGTGTGGATGAATTCATCAAGAAACACCCTCTCGGCTTCGACATGGAAGTGGGGGAATTCGGCAGGGGCCTCTCGGGTGGGCAAAGGCAGTGCGTCGTTATGGCGCGGGCCCTGCTCCTCGATCCCCCGGTACTCGTTCTTGACGAGCCTACCAGTAATATGGACAGCAGGACGGAACTGAAACTGAAGAGTAACTTGACCGACATCACCAAGGAAAAGACCGTCATTCTGATTACCCACCGGGCCTCGCTGCTGGAGATGGTCGACCGCATTATCGTCATTGACAACGGCGCTATCGTCGCGGATGGTCCGAAGGCATCCGTTCTTGATGCACTGCAAAGAGGGCATCTCAATATTTAGTAAGTTAGAAGTTATTTTCCTGCGTTTTTCCAGCAGAAAATGACTTCGTTAACGCACTTATCCTATTTATCAGGGTTAGCAGGAGAAGACCACGTGCCGGAAACTGGTAAAAAGACAATAACTAACAGGCTGTTCCACAGGATGCCGGAAGATGACGTGGATTACGTCACGGACATCAGAACCTCTATTCTGGTCCAGTCTCCCCGAGGAGGAAGGGCTATACTCTGGTCAACCATACTCCTGGTTGTCATCTTCATTGTCTGGGCATCTGTTTCCGAGGTCGAGCAGGTCACCAGGGGGCAAGGGAAGGTTATTCCGGCAAGCCAGATTCAGGTTGTTCAGAACATGGAGGGTGGAATCCTTGCCGAACTGCATGTCAATGTTGGCGACAGCGTAAAAAAGGACCAGGTGCTGCTGAAGATCGATGAAACCCGATTTGTGTCGTCGTTAGAGCAGAATCGCGCCAAGTCCGGAGCCAACAGGGCCAAGGCTGCCCGACTGCTGGCAGAGGCAAGCGGCAGTGCGACATTCAATGCCCCTGCCGATACCCCCTCCGGCATCACCGCAAGCGAACGGGCGTTGTTCGAATCGAGGAAAGCGGAACTCCGCCATGGCATGGAGGTAAAACAGTCGCAGATCGATCAGCGACAGAATGAGCTGAAGGAATTGACCACCAAACTGAGAGAGTTAAATAAAACGTACGAGATGTATCAGAAGGAGATCAGGCTGACCAGGCCGCTGGTGAGCAAGGGCGCCGTTTCCGAAATGGAGGTTCTCCAACTCGAACGCAAGGCAAGCGAAATGCAGGGGGATATCGAAACCATCAAGCAGTCGATTCCCCGGATCCAGTCGAAGATTGAAGAGAGTCAGGCGGCCATGAGGGAGCTTCGACTCAATTTCGCCAACAAGGCAAAAGCTGAGTACAATGAGGTTGCTTCTCAACTTGGCGAGGATACCGCATCATCCCTGGCACTGAAAGACCGGCTCAACCGGACCTTGGTGAGATCCCCTGTCAACGGCACGGTCAACCGTATTCTGGTTAATACCGTGGGGGGCGTAATCCAGCCGGGGATGAACCTTGTTGAGATTGTTCCCTCGGGAGGTTCTCTGCTCATCGAGACGAAGATCAAGCCGGCAGATATAGCCTTTCTGCGGCCAAACCAGAAGGCCATGGTAAAATTCAGCGCATACGATTACACCATCTATGGCGGCCTGGATGCCAAACTTGAGCAGATAGGCGCCGACAGCATCACCGATGAAAAGAAAGAAAGAGAAAGCTACTATCTCGTGACGTTACGGACCGACAAAAATTTTATCGGAACCAAGGAAAACCCCCTGCCCATAATTCCGGGGATGGTTGCCACGGTTGACATCCTGACCGGTAAAAAAACAATATTATCGTATCTGTTAAAGCCGGTTCTAAAGGCAAAATACACTGCCTTGCGAGAAAGGTGATCCCATGCTCATACTATTGGGAAGCGCAAACAGCTCCGTTCTCGAGCGATGGCATATTCTACTTTCCGAAGGGAACCAGCTGCAACAGGCCGGCACCGTAGGAGAATTAAAGAATCGTGCCGCAACCGGTGTGTTTGATCTGATCATGTTGCATCGTCTGGTGATAGACAGCGCTATCTGTTCTGAAATCGGCAGGATGGCCCCTTCCAGCAGACTTTTCCTTCTCTCCGATCAGCCTGAGCATGAAGAGTGCCTTGCATTCCTTAAGCTGGGTATTGTTGGATACGCCAATACCTACATCTCTCCCGAACGGCTTGGCGAGGCGTTGCATGTTATTGGCTCAGGGGGCGTATGGCTGGGGCAGAAGGTCGTTCAGCAACTGATTCTGGATGCTTATCTCAATGGGAAAAGAATGGAGGGGGATGGCCCGGATCACCGGCTTGACGTTTTGAGTCCCATGGAGCATCGGGTAGCCGAATTAGTGGCCCGCGGCCGGACCAACCTTGAGATTGCCGACGAGCTTGGCATTGTCGAACGGACAGTCAAGGCCCACCTTACCGCCATCTATGGCAAGATGCACGTAGGCAATCGGCTCAGCCTGGCGTTGCTCATAAATCAGGGTGGGAATAGATAATCGTTGATCTCATACCGGGTTGCAACCAGGAAATACTAAAAGCGCCCTTCCGGAACAATCCGGAAGGGCGCTTTTCTTTTCATGCTTTCATGCTGTCGTTAGCGTGCAGGGCATTAGTCGCACACGAAATTGGCTATGATACGGCGGTTCTTGGCCCGACCAGCCTTTGTCTTGTTGGTCGCTGCCGGCCTGTCTTTACCGTACCCCTTGGAAGTCAGGCGCTCGGGAGCAATGCCGAAGTTCTTGATGATATACTCCTTGACGCTATTGGCGCGCCGCTCGGAAAGCTTCTGGTTGTACGCCTTGGTGTGAGTGCTGTCGGTATGGCCGGCAATCTCGCCGTGTGACGTGGGGAATTCATTGAGGAAATCGCCAACACTCTTCAACTCATTGTGATACTGGGGCTTGATATTGTATTTGTCGCTGTCGAAGTTAATCATGATAATAGCCGGCTTGTTGCAAAACCTCACTGCTGCAGCAGACGGTGGTGGCGGTGGAGGCGGCGGAACAGTCACGTTGACGGTTGCCGTACTCATTGCCGTGCCCCCCTCCCCTTTGCAGGTCAGGGTATAGAGTGTGTTATTGTCAGGCGTGACCGCCGTGGAACCCTGCGGCTGCACAGATTCAATGCCGGGGAGTATGTCGCAGCTCGTAGCATTCTGAGACGTCCAGGAGAGCGTTGAACTTTGACCCTTCATGATGGAGGCGGGCGAAGCCGTCAGGGAGGCCAGAGGAGCTGGTGGCGGCGGTGCTGCAACCGGCTTCGCAACAGGCGCAGGAGGCGGCGGGGGATCAGCCAGTTTACGGACGGCAGGAGTGCCGCCAAAAGAAATGTACACCCCCGTAGTATATTCAAGCGCATGCTGGTCGTTCTTGCCGTAATAATACATCAGCCCCCGTATATCATTACGCCAGGCCATGTCTTCGGTTACAAAATATTTAAAGCCCAGACCGTAATCAAGGACCCCTTTTGTTTTTGAGGTCTCTGGATACGGGTTGTTGCCCTTCATATTCATGCCGGCATATCCGGCAGCTACATATGGCACAAATTTATCATCAGGCCAGAAATGATAGAGCAGTTCACCACCATACCGGTAAAAATCCAATGTTTTGCTTGATTGGGTGGATTCAGTCCTGGAATAATCGAACAGGGCCTCGATACCCAATGCCTTGGTGAAGTTGTAGCCGGCCCGGGCTCCAAAGACCGGAGCTGACTCCAGATGCTGATTCCCCTCGTAGGTAATCCCGCCGACCACCGGCGAAATCGAGAACGTGTCTGCTTTGTTGCCGGCAAAAGCTGCCGGTGCCATAACCAGGATTGAACCGATCAGAAACAGCGTGATTGTTTTCTTCATTTGTATGCCTCCTTTATGAAGATGATGAAATAACAGGTTCTACACTGGTAGTCAATGCCGCACGCATCTGAGTTTCACTCTGCGCTCAAATGGTGTGTTAAAAAAATACTACCACCACACTCGTCAAATACAACCAGGTGTCAATTTTTTTATTAAAAATGCGGGTGAGCCGGGAAGCGGTTAAAATATGGGCTGATTAAGGTATCCGCGGACCGGAAAGAAAACTGCCGCGAAAGGGTCTTTCGCGGCAGCCGCGTTGCTTACAGGATAATTGCAGCAACCATCTTATGTTATATTGTGAGTCCC
>JBAVTM010000204.1:0-1963 GCA_049696195.1 Desulfuromonadaceae bacterium
GACAGGTGCCGAGATTCAGATCGCCGCATCAAAAAGCGGTAAATTTGCGGCTGGCAAGGATTTGAAAGGGCTGTAAGGCAAGCTTGACGAAAATCGGCTGGATTTATGATTTATGATATTGAGAAGGCTGCACCTGATGGTGCAGCCTTTTGCTTTACTATGAAACTATCGAGACAGGGTCAATTAAATATACTGCCCCCCGGAGTTCTTACAATGCAATTTTAAAGTGTGAATTTATATTTGCATTAAAGGCTGTGGTTTAGAAAAAATGAGGTCGATAACGGCGGGCTGCAGGAGCGGTTGTGCGGGACAAGGGTTCCACCAGCCTTATGGGAGCCCGGCCTGGAACGAGACGATGTGGCCTTCTTCTGTCTGGTAGGTTATTTCGATGGGGTTGCAGCAGACTTCGCAGTCCTCAATGTAGCGCTGGTACTCAACGGAAAGATCCAGCAGCATGGAGATGCGTTCGCCGCAGTGGGGGCAGGCAAAAACCTTCCTGCGGGTGGTGTAGAGTTCTTCTGTCCGGGTGCGACGGCTCATGTCACACCTCTTTGGTCCGAAAAAGATCCTGGTGCACGCGAAGCCGCGAAGACGCGAAGTTTGTATGCTTGTTGACAATGCGATGCAGCCCTTCTTTCATGAGTGGAGCGCCAAAATTGATAAGGAGACCCAGCGGCAAATCCATCAAGCGAAGATAGGTCAGAAGCTGTTTTGAGTGAACCGGATGAATGTTTTCAACTGATTTGAGTTCGATAATCAGCTCATTTTCCAGCAAAAGATCGAGACGGAAGCCTTCGTTCAGTTCAACCCCTTGATATCGAATGGGAACCGGTTTCTGGCGTTCAACTTGTAGCCCTTTTTCCTCGAGTTGTTTGGCTAGAATTGCTTCATAGACTGTTTCCAATAGCCCCGGTCCCAAATCGCTGTGCAGATGAAAAGCACAATCGACCACAATAGAGGCAAGTTCTTCAACATTTCTTCGCGCCTTCGCGGCTTCGCGTGAACCATTTTTAGAATCTTGCATTATTTCACCCGTAGAATGTGAATTTCAGTCAGCTTCGGAAAAAGTCCTTGATGCACGCGAAGGCGCGAAGACGCGAAGTTTGTATGCTTGTTATCAACACGATAAAATCCTTCTTTCATAAGTGTCACGCCAAAATTTATGGAGCGTTCTGAGGTAAATCCATCAAAGCATCACCTCCTACGCCGCCTCTTTGAAAGGAATTACCTCGTGTTCGATTCGGTCTGCAATGCGTAACTCCAGGCACTCCAGATCGTAATGGGTCTGAAGATTCAGCCAACTCTGTGCGTCCGTACCGAAGAAGCGGGCGAGGCGCAGGGCAGTTTCAGCGGTAATGGCACGTTTTCCTGAGCAGACCTCGTCGATGCGGCGTTGCGGCACCCCGATCGACTTAGCCAGCCGATAACGTGTGATATTAAGCGGTTTCAGAAAATCCTCCAGGAGGATCTCGCCGGGATGAACCGGCGGAAGGTCGCGGGCTTCCATGGTGTGTTCTCCTTCAGTGGTAATCGACGATTTCGCAATCATGGGCATTGCCGTCCTGCCAGCGGAAACAGATGCGCCACTGGTCGTTAATACGTATACTCCATTGCCCGCTCCGATTACCGGTCAGTGGTTCAAGGCGATTTCCTGGGGGAACACGGAGGAAGTCCAGACTGGCTGCGCCATGAAGCAATTGAAGCTTGCGTTGTGCAGTTCGCTGGGCATCCTGAGGCAACTTGGCCGAAAATCTGCCGTGAAAGAGCTTTTCAGTTTCCTTACAGGCAAAGGATGAAATCATGGTGTAATAGTAACGCCAGTCGGTAGTATTGTCAAGCGGTAGTATCAGATCGATGTAATTGCGCGGAAGTTGGTTGCTGCCGTCCGGCGGGAGCGACTGGTGTCGGAGTGGAGGGTGGAGAAGGTTTTAGATGGTGATGGATGTTATGGTTGCCCCAAGAC
>JBAVTM010000205.1:0-3619 GCA_049696195.1 Desulfuromonadaceae bacterium
CATTTAACCCGTTCCATACCTGGCCTCCAGTTTTTCTGGTCAGACAGTATTATTTTTTGGGATCGTAGCATTCACGACACCAGGTGTCAATAACTAAATACAATGTCTACATATTTAGTATTTATTATGCGGATGTCTTATTTTTCTCATAGCATAATCCTGCCGTCAGATCTCTCCAACCCATTACGACTCCGCACCGGCAGCAGCAACTCTTTCGGCGGCTGCCGCTTTTCGTGGCCGCATCCTGTGAAGCAGCATATCCATATAGTAGTAGACCACCGGCGTGATGTAGAGGGTCAATAACTGTGACGTCAAGAGCCCCCCGACAACCGCAAGGCCAAGCGGTTGCCGCGACTCCCCGCCGGCGCCCAAACCGATGGCAATGGGGAGGGTCCCCATAAGGGCCGCCATGGTGGTCATCATGATCGGCCTGAAGCGGACGATTGCCCCGTCATAAATGGCCTCCAGCGGTTTTTTCCCTTCGGTCCTCTCGGCTTCAAGGGCAAAATCTATCATCATGATAGCGTTCTTTTTGACAATTCCCAGCAGCATGATAATCCCGACAAAGCCATAGATATTGAGATCACATCTGAAGATCATCAGGGTTATCAGAGCCCCGAAACCGGCGGCCGGGAGTCCGGAGAGGATCGTTATCGGATGGATATAGCTCTCGTAGAGCACGCCAAGCACAATGTAGATAACAAATATTGCCATTACCAGCAGGATCCATAAGCCGCTGAACGAGGATTTGAAGGCCTGGGCGGTTCCCTGGAAACTCGTGCTGACAGAGTGGGGGAGAGATCTGGCGGCAAGCTCGTCCACCAGCTTCATGCCGTCTCCCAAGGCCACCCCGGGGCGCAGGTTGAACGAGAGCGTAACGGCGGGAAGCTGCCCCAGATGGTTGACCGCCAGCGGTCCGATGGTTTTGCTGACAGTCGCGATGGTTTCAAGCGGGATCAGCTGCCCGTTTTTGGCATGGATATAGAGCATGCCAAGCGCGGACGGATCTCCTTGATAGAGCGGATCAAGTTCGAGGATTACCTGGTACTGATTGGTCGGGGCAAAGATGGACGAAACCTGGCGGGAACCATACGCGTATGCCAGGGCATCCTCCACCTGCAGTACATTGAGCCCCAGTGCCGCCACCTTGTCACGATTGATCTCCACATGTACCTGCGGGTTGCTGATCTGCAGGTCGCTGGTCACATCCTGCAGCTCCGGAATTTCCCGCAGCCCGGTCTCAAAATCGGTCGCCGAACGGTACAGTTCATCCGTATCCTGACCCTGCAGGGTAAACTGGTACAGGCTTTTGGAGCTGGTGCCGCCGATCTGTATCGAGGGAACATTTCTCAGGAAGGTACGAACCCCGGCGACTTTGGCCAGCTTGGGGCGGAGTTGCTGGATGATCTCGTCCGCCGACAGTTTGCGCCGGTCACGAGGTTTGAGCCGCATGAAAAAACTGCCGGTGTTGCTGCCACGCCCTCCCCCGATGGATGACATGAAGCCTTCAATATTGGGATCCTTTGCAATAATGGCCGCTACCGCCTCCTGTTGCAGCTTCATCTCCGCAAAAGATGTCCCCTGGGCGGTCTCGGTGTCGGCATTGATCCGTCCGGTATCTTCGGTCGGCAGGAACCCCATCGGAACCCTGGTGAAGAGCCAGACCGTCAGCAGGGTGGTCAGCAATGTCGCAGTCAGAGTCGTCCGCCGATACTGCAGCACCAGTCTCAGGGAGCGCTCATAGAGATGAAGCATGCGGTCAAAGAATCTCTCCATGGCATTGAACAGACGTCCGTGATGTTCAGTCGCCGGAGGTTTTAAAAAGCGACTGCAAAGCATGGGGGTCAGGGTCAGGGACACAAAACAGGAGACCAGAATCGCCACGCTGATTGTCACGGCAAATTCGTGCAGCAACCTCCCCAGGATACCACCCATGAACAGTACCGGGATAAAGACCGCCACCAGTGAAATGGTCATGGATATGATCGTGAAGCCAATCTCCCTGGAGCCCTTGAACGCGGCCTCCATGGCACTCTCTCCCTTTTCCATATGCCGGACGATATTCTCCAGCATGACAATGGCGTCATCCACGACAAAGCCGACCGCGAGGGTCAGAGCCATCATGGATATGTTGTTGAGGGAAAAACCAAGGAGATGCATGACGGAGAAGGTGCCGACAATTGACATCGGTACGGCAAGTGAAGGGATGACCGTTGCGGACAGATTGCGCAGGAAGAGAAAGATCACCATAACGACCAGGGCAATCGTCAAAACCAGGGTGAACTTGACATCATGCATCGATTCACGGATCAGGGTAGAACGGTCAAACAGTACATCCAGTTCGACGGAACCTGGTATCTGGTTCCGGAAGGCCGGCAGCAGCTTCTTTACGTTGTCCACGACCTCAATCGTGTTGGTTCCCGGTTGCCGCTGGACGGTCAGGACTATGGCGCGGTTGTTGTTATACCAACTGGCGCTCTTTATGTTCTCGACACTATCGACTACCCGTCCAAGCTCCTCAAGGCGAACAGGAGAACCATCCCGATACGCCACCACCATTTGCCGATAGGCCGACGCCTTAAACAGCTGCCCGTTGGCTTCGATGGTATACGCCTGTTTTGTCCCATCCAGAGTCCCGGTCGGAAGATTGACATTTGTCTGGTCAATAGCGGTAGCCACTTCATCGATGCCGATCTGACGGGATGCAAGCGCCTTCGGATCCAGTTGGGCGCGCACGGCATATTTCTGTGAACCGTTTACGTTTACCTGGGCCACGCCACTGATTGTGGAGATGCGGCGCGCGATCAAGGTCTGGGCATATTCGTCAACCGCGGAAAGCGGGAGTGTCGAGGAACTGAGTGCCAGATAAAGAACCGGCTGATCTGCCGGGTTTACCTTGCGAAACGATGGTGGTGTCGGCATGTTTTTCGGCAATGATCGGGTGGCAAGCGATATGGCCGCCTGGACATCCTGGGCAGCAGCATCGATGTCCCGGTCAAGATTGAACTGGAGGGTGATTCTGGTCGTACCGACGCCGTTGGTTGAGGTCATTGAATCAACGCCGGCAATGGTGGAGAGCTGGTTCTCCAGAGGGGTAGCCACCGCCGATGCCATGGTATCAGGATTGGCGCCGGGCAGATTGGCATTGACCTGAATAGTCGGGAAATCGACGTTGGGAAGGTCGTTTACCGGGAGCAGGCGATACGATACAGCGCCGAAAATGAAGATGGCGATCATGATCAGCGAGGTCATGATCGGACGGCGGATGAAAATATCCGCGATGTTCATTTCCTCCTGCCCCTTCCGGGCTGTTCTTCCAGCGGCGGTTTATCTTTCGTTTCAACGACCGCCCCGGGGGTCAGGCGGAGCTGGCCGTCGGTCACCACTGTTTCACCCCCGGCCAGCCCTTTCTCGATGATCGTTTCCTCACCCGCCACTGCAGCGGATGCAACCCGACGCATCTCCACTTTATTGTCCGCTTTCACCACATAGACGAACTCTCCCTGCTGGCTGGACTGAATAGCATTTGTCGGCACAACTACGGCATTTTCCCGGGTGCCCAGCGTCATGATTACATCAGTAAACTGCCCCGGCCAGAGTTTACGTGATTTGTTGGCAA
>JBAVTM010000206.1:0-2849 GCA_049696195.1 Desulfuromonadaceae bacterium
CCCGTCGGTCTATGAATCAAGTTCACAGGTTTAAAAATGCCGTCAACTTTCTCATAGAGTGTCAAGCAAAGAGCAGCACATAATCAGGGGGCGGCACACAGGCGCTGACGCGCTGGTGCGCCGCTACGCCGTTGGACAAACTAGGCAAGCCAATCGATAATATTAAGGGCGGGAATACGTACGAATTCTCGGACGTTATTTGTAACCAGAGGAATTCCTAACGAAACGGCATGAGCAGCAATCAGCATATCCATAGAACCAATTGGTGTACCAGCTTTTTCAAGGGTAGCTCGAATATCGCCATAAACGTGAGCTGCTTCTTCATCGAACGAAACAACTTCTAAAGGTGTAATAAACTCATCAAGGGCTTTGGTATTTTTTTCTTGATGTGTACTCTTGGCGGCTCCATAGCGTAGTTCTGAAAGCGTAATGGAAGAAATACCTATATCGCCGATCTGATATTCAAGAAAACGCTTTAGCACGGCAACTGGTTGTTGCTTGATAATGTAAATGCAGATATTTGTGTCGAGCATCAGCTTCATCAGAAACTCTCCCGCTTATCCAGTTCTGGCTGCACGCGATCACCCATGAAATCGCTGGAAAACTTTTTAAGACTTCTAAATAAGGAATTCCATGAATCGCTCCGAGGAATCAACTGTACAACATTGCCGGTCTTTTTAATGAATACTTCACTGTCATCAAAACGAAACTCTTTGGGCAGTCTGACTGCTTGGCTTTGCCCATTTTGAAATAATTTTGCAGTTTTCATGATCTACCTCCTAGATAATATATATTATAAGTATATATTATGGCCTTTGTATTTGCAAGTAATATTTCGGCAACCAAGACATGAAAGCCCCGGAGGGGGCAACCCTTGACACAAGACAATAGTAAAAAAAACCAGATAAAAAAACGAAGTCCCAGCCAGGCAGTTAGACACCGGTCGCGCGAAAAAGCTGACCGAACGGGTCAACTGCGCGAACCGTTAGGCGCATCCACACGCTCATCGATCGCAAAATGCAGGGAAAGTAATAATTAAATCCATAAATAAGGAGGAAGATCATGGGAAACATGAGTGAACTGCTATCAATCGCTAGACTCAAAATCCACCCGCCCGTCTAACTGTTCATTCAAGCCGACCCCGCTTCGCGGCGTGGCTTAATTCATGTGTTGTCGTGCACGGGACCCACGGCAGCACCGAGGATATTGCAGGTCCCAAACTTACTGGGAGGAAAAAATGAATATTCTGAAGATGGTGATTGTGTCTATGGCGTTCGTGTTAGCCGCAACTGTTGCTCCGATTGCATCGGCGCAACAAACAGATACGCCCCCCCTCTATGAGCGATTAGGCGGCCTCAAAGGTATCACGGTAGTCGTCGATGATTTTATCAACCGGCTCGTGGTGAATAAGCAGCTGAACAAGAATCCCGCCATTAATGCGGGCCGCAAAAGCTCCCCTCCGCCTTATCTTAAGTTCCAGGTGTCGCAATTGATCTGCGAGTTAGCCGGCGGGCCGTGCAAATACACGGGAAAGGCGATGAAGGAATCGCACGCTCATTTGAACATCAGCGAGAAAGAGTGGGACGTGATGGCTAAGGAGTTCCAGAAATCCCTGAACAAATTTAAAGTCCCGGCGGCTGAGCAGAAGGAGCTGTTCGATATGGTCGGCAAAACGAAAGCTGACATAGTCGTCAGGAAGTAGGCGCAAGCTTGAGCGGATAGCCACCCTCCCCCAGCCCCATGGAAAAATGAAGGGTCAACTCTCCATTTTCAGGCAACTGAAGTGAGAGGCGAAGTTCCAACATGCACTTGGATCGTGTCCGGGCAAAGGACCGCCCGGCAGGTCAAGTGCGGCCCTGTTAGGCAGTAGGAGTTGCGTAACGAGGGGAAATCTGACCTTATCGCGGTCTCATCCTTGTAAAGCTAGTCAGACGGGATTGGGAGCGTGGCAGCAAAAGGTGAAGGCCTGCCCTGAGCGAATTCGAAGGGGTGAAAGAAGAAATGTATTCAATTGGTGAGATTATTCAAGTAACTGTTCTTTAAAAACTATAATATTATATTTTGTTCTAACTGGTGAATATTCGAGTCAGCAATATCCTAGGAGGAGAAAGCATGTACAAAACCAGCAAAGAAGAGTTGCAAGCGACTTTGCAGCAACTGGACCAAGCGCTCTATAACCATGAACAATGGCACAACGATCTCACTCGAACGATCATTTGTCGACTGCCCTATGACCCTGGCGACGTGGCGGAGGATGCTCATCGTCGATGTCGCTTCGGTAAGTGGTGTTACGACAAGCCGCCTCAGGCGCTCCGCGAGCACCCTGCATTTGCTGCCATGTCCATTGAGCACCATCGCATGCATCAGCTTGGGACGCGGCTGCTTCTTGCGTCGGTACATGATCCGTCAGGCCTTCCGAAGGAGTATGATAGCTTCAGAAATGCCTTGGACCGCCTACGCCTGGAAATCGATACGCTGAGGCGCGAAATCGAGGATTCGCTTTATAACCGCGATACCTTAACAGGTGCCGAGAACCGCGTTCGCATGCTCACAAAGCTGCGTGAACTCCACGAACTGGTCAAACGCGGCGTTCATCCGTGCGGTATCGCGATCATGGATATGGACAATTTCAAGGCGATCAACTCCGATTACGGACATCCCATGGGCGATCAGGTACTTGCAACCTCTGTCCGCCACGTCATGTCGAATCTGAGGACCTATGACAGTGTGTTCCGTTACGGCGGCGACGAGTTCCTGATATCCTTACCTGATGCCGACCTGCAAATCACTCAAACGGTGATCGGTCGTATTATCGAGGGACTTGCCACGCTTGCCTTAGCCACCGACCG
>JBAVTM010000207.1:0-2027 GCA_049696195.1 Desulfuromonadaceae bacterium
GGAAATACCGAAAATACCGCTTTTATTGTTGAGGACCTGTTCAAGTTCCTTTGTCGAAAGATTCAGAACCTTCATCATGTAGGCATGAATACCGGGGTCAATGTCACCGCAGCGCGTCTCCATGACGACTCCCTCAAGCGGTGTCATACCCATGCTGGTATCCACGGAGCGGCCGTTCCTGATGGCACAGAGCGACACCCCCCGGTCGAGGTGAATAGTGATCAGGTTGCAGGCCTCAACCGGTTTGCCGAGAAGGACAGCGGCCCGCCGCGAAAGGTAGAGGTGCGACGGACCGTGGAAACCGTAGCGGCGAACACCGTAATTTTCGTACCATTCATAGGGGAGTGGATAGAGGTAGGCACACTCAGGCATGGATCCGTGGAAGGCGGTATCAAAAATTGCCACATGGGGAATAGCAGGCAGCTGTATCATTGCGGCTTCGATGCCTGAAATGTTGGGAGCCGAGTGCAGGGGCGCCATATGTTGAAGTTTTCGGATTGAGGTGAGTACTTGGCCGTCAATCCGCACCGAGTGCCGGAATTCCTTGCCGCCGTGGGCTACCCGGTGACCAACTGCTGAAATGTCCAAAACATTTGCAATGACTCCATGCCGGGGGTCCGTCAGGGTAGCGATGATAAGGGCTACGGCGCTCTGGTGATCGCTGGTGTCCGTCTCTAAATGGAATGATACCCGGCCGGGAACAGTCTGGCGGATAAAAGAACCGCCGAGGCCTACCCGTTCGATTATCCCCGAAGCAAGCATTGCCAGTCCATCCCGGGAAAACAGGTAGTATTTTATTTTATGGCTCCAACACGTGATTGTAAGAATTTTCATAATGTCTACGGTTCTTATCGGTAGATTTTTGTAACACCCAGCCCCCCCGGCCCGGGCCGAAAGGCTGATATGGAGAGCGACCCCGGGAGCACCGGCGATCCCGGGAAGGCAGGGGAATACATAATTTTCAATATGTTTATCGAGGAAGACTACACCGCTGAATTATTCTCGGGCAGCTCGTACTGATCGTATGTACGGCTGCTTGAGCGAATAATGGCCTGCTTTATACGCGTAACTGATTCCTGGGCCGAGAGAATTAAATCACCGACATCCGAAGACTTCCTTTCATCATATGCGTGTTTTAACGCCGCTAAAGCAGAGTCTGCCAATTCGCTGGTGACCGCAGTAGAACTGCGCATAGTTCAACTCCTTTTTACAAATAAAATGTATTCCTCTCTTATGTCTTTGCCGCTGAAGTGCTACAGATCCCAATCGCCAATTTTCATGGTGCCGTTCTTCGCCAGGTTGACCTGCATCTTGAATACCCGGTCGAGCAGCTGCGGCTCATGCCCCGCCTTCCTGGCCAGGCAGTCTTTTGTGGCCATGTCGAGGTACTCCTGGAGGAGCGGCCTATAGTCAGGATGGGCGCACTTGTCGATAATGAGCTGAGCGCGAGTCTTTGGATCAAGGCCGCGCAGGTCGGCAAGCCCCTGCTCGGTGACGAGTACATCCAGGTCGTGCTCGGTGTGGTCAACATGCGGCACATGCGGCACGACACAGGTAATCCCGGTCGGGTCGGTTTTGGTCGGACGCGCCGATGGCGTATGCATGATGGAAAGATAGGCGTTGCGCAGGAAATCGCCTGAACCGCCGATCCCGTTGATCATCCGGGTTCCCCCTACGAGGGTGGAGTTGGCGTGGGCATAGATATCGAACTCGACCGGGGTGTTCATGGCGATGCAGCCGAGACGGCGGATCGGCTCGGGGTGATTGGCGATGGAGAGCGGCCGCATGATCACCTTCTTGCTGTACTTATCCCAATCGGCGTAAAAACGCTTGAAACCCTCGACCGAGAATGAGAGGGAAACCGTTGAGGCAAAGTCGAGTTTGCCTGAATCGATAAAGTCGAGCATGGTATCCTGCAGTACCTCGGTCCAGACATTCAGACCGCTGAAAGGCCCTTTGGCCAACCCGCCAATAACCGCGTTGGCAATGGAGCCGACGCCGGACTGAAGCGGCAGCAGGTTCTTGGG
>JBAVTM010000208.1:0-4891 GCA_049696195.1 Desulfuromonadaceae bacterium
AGGGAGATCATGAAAATAGAAATATATTACAACAGCTACCGAGTCCAAGCTCGTTTGCCGGTCTCCAGTAGCATACGAGAAGTTGTTCTATCCATTACTGGCAGCAGCATGCAGTTTTTCGTGTATAATATGGGCAGCCAAGGACATTCCCATGATCACTGGTCTCTTGGTGATCGGCCCGTTAAGGATGGTAATCAGAGTCAGGTAAACTGTTGGTTTCGCAGGGACGAAACATATGGCATACTTGATATAAATCAAACAAGGTACGAATAAGTCCGGGGATTACATCAAAGTGCTGGATCAGATTGTGGCGGCAAAAAAAATTAAATTATAGCGCTTAGAAGAAAACGTTCCGAGGTGCTCTATGTTTGACCAACATCTATGCAAACTCGCCTCCCTTCTGGCCGTCGCTATGGCCTTGCTGGTGCCGGTCACTGCCCATGCAAACCCCAAAAGTGGCCAACCGCTCCCCGCTTTCACCGTCACAACTCCCAGTGGCCAGCAGGTGACCAACCAGAACTACAGTGGCCGCGTGCTGTTGCTTGTTTTCTCTACAGACTATTGCAGCGCCTGCAAGCAGGCCGTTCCCGGCATCGACAAGATGGCCGACCGCTACGGCAAGCAGGGGTTCCATGTTCTTGGCTTGTTCAGCGGATACGGCTGGAAGGATGATGACCTGAAGAAGTACATGAAGACCTACGGTGTTACCTATCCCATGGCGCTCTTTGAGCAGCAGTTAGCGGAGGACCCGTTCGGGATGAGGTCGGTCCCTTACTCCCTGCTGGTTGGCAAGAAGGGTGTGGTTGCCGGTGTGTACTACGGCTATTCCGATAGGACCATGAAGCAGATTGAGGATCAGGTCAAAAAACTCCTGGTAGAATGAATATCGTTTCCCGGATCTCAGCTTATCAAACGTGCTGTTGCCCCTGGCCGTGCGATCCAGCATTGATATTTTTTTGGCCATAGTCGGTTGACGCGGCTTTTTTCGTACCTCTTCTCCACGAGTCTTTCTATTTGTTGAATCCAATCTGTTTTTGAGCTACGGTAAAAATACTTCAAAGAGGAGGGTTCTGTCATGAATCTCTCAGCCTGTTTTCGTCCTGTTTTTCAGGGAACCAAAGTTCTTTTCTGTTCACTCCTGATCATTTCCTCGCTCTGTTGCACCGGTTTTGCCGCCGAAAAAAAGGAAACGCTGATTGTCGGGATGGAGTTGGCCTACCCCCCCTTTGAGATGACTGACACCAAAGGCCAACCGGCCGGCGTGAGCGTCGATCTTGCCAAGGCGCTCGGCGCGGCGCTGGGGATGCAGGTCAGGATTGAGAATATGGCCTTTGACGGCCTGATCCCGTCTCTCAAGACCGGCAAGATCGATCTGATTATTTCGTCAATGACCGCAACGGCCGAACGGGCTCAGTCGATCGACTTTTCCGATCCGTATCTGCAGACCGGCCTCTGCCTGCTGGTACGGAAAAATTCTCCTGTCCAAGGGATCTCCGACCTGGACAAGACGGGGATGACTGTCGCGGTAAAAAAAGGGACAACCGGTCACAGTTATGCCGGCAAGCAGCTGAAACACGCCCGGGTTCTGGTTCTGGACAAGGAAGCGGCTGCCGTGCTGGAGGTGGTGCAGGGGAAGGCTGATGCCTTTATCTATGACCAGATGTCAACCTACAGCAACTGGCAGCGCAACCCTCAGACCACCCGCGCCATCTTGAAGCCGTTTCAGCAGGAATCGTGGGCGGTCGGCATCCGCAAGGGGAATGACCCGCTCAAGGCACGCATCAATACGTTTCTGAAGGAGTACCGCGCTGCGGGCGGCTTTGAAAAGCTCGGCGACACGTGGTTGAAGGAGCAGAAACAGCAGTTCAAGCGGCTCGGCTATCCGTTTTTTCTGTAATAGGCAGCCATCAGCTGAGATAAACAGGATACGTGCGGTATCGAAGTCATTTTCTGCCAAAAAATTCAGAATAGACATCCAACGCATTAAAGGGAGCCGCCATGGGGCGATTTATGCCGGTGATATGGAGCCAGCCGGATGACGGCCGCGATGCGCCGATGATCTCTCGGATTGCGGCGTTTTCCGTTGTGTTTCTGCTGATATCCGCCGTTTTCTGGTTTGCCTTCAGCCAATTGCAGTATGGCTGGAACTGGCATGCGGTCTGGCAGTATCGACAG
Source organism: Desulfuromonadaceae bacterium (assembly GCA_049696195.1). Taxonomy (GTDB): domain Bacteria; phylum Desulfobacterota; class Desulfuromonadia; order Geobacterales; family Pseudopelobacteraceae; genus JACRCG01. The sequence continues at coordinate 2,176 of JBAVTM010000208.1, forward strand.
AAGTTTCTGCAGGGGTGGATGACGACGGTGCTGATTTCAGCCGCTGCCCTCTGCCTCAGTCTTCTGATCAGCATTTTCTTTGCGCTCGCACGGCGCTCCAGTCTGCTTCCCTTGCGCTACCTGGCAATGCTGTATATTGAAGGGGTGCGGGGGACACCTCTACTGGTGCAGATTCTGGTCTTTTTCTACGTAGTGGCGGATGCATTCGGCATCAACAATCGCTATGCGGTCGGGATCCTGACGCTGGCCCTCTTCGCCGGAGCCTACTTAAGCGAAATCATTCGGGCTGGCATCGAGAGCGTCGGCGAGTCGCAACTGGAATCGGCACACGCCATCGGCCTGACGACGGTCCAAACCTACCGTTTTGTCATACTCCCGCAGGTGGTGAGGCGGATTCTGCCGCCGCTGGCCGGCCAGTTTGCATCACTGATCAAGGACTCTTCGTTGCTGTCGATCATCGCCGTCAGTGAATTCACCCTCAACGCGCAGGAAATCAACTCGTTCACCTTCAGTACGCTGGAAAGCTACCTGCCGCTGGCGGTCGGTTATCTGCTGCTAACCCTCCCGATTTCGCTCTTCAGCCGCTATCTGGAACAAAAATACCGCTATGCATCTTAGCCTCTCAAACATCACTAAAACCTATGCCCGGCGCCGGGTTCTGGACGACATCTCCATCGATCTGCCGGATGTGCATGCCCTGGTCGTGATCGGTCCCTCGGGAGGGGGCAAGACGACCCTGCTCCGGACGGTCGCCGGACTGGAACGTCCGGATTCCGGGGAGGTGCGTATCGACGGAGAACTGCTGCATTTTGATGATGCCAGCCTCCTGAAGCACCGGCGCAGCATCGGTACGGTCTTCCAGGCTTTTAACCTCTTTCCTCATCTGACTGCGCTTGAGAACATTCTTCTGCCGCTGGAACAGGCTCACGGCTATCTGCATCTGCACGCGGTTGAAACAGCGCAGGCCATCCTGAAACGCTTCCAATTGACGGGCCACGCGGACAAGAAGCCGGCCGAATTGTCGGGCGGCCAGCAGCAGCGAGTGGCCATTGCCCGTGCCATTGCCATCAAGCCGCGTTTTTTGCTGTTCGACGAACCGACTTCGGCACTTGATCCGGAAATGACCTCCGAGGTGCTCGATATCATTGGAGAGTTGCGGGATGAAGGTCGTGACCTGTTGCTGGTAACGCATCATATGGGGTTTGCCCGGACTGCAGGCGACCATTGTCTGTTTGTGGCGGAGGGGAAAATCGTGGAGAGCGGCCCGGCTGAACGTTTGTTCGCCGAGCCGCAGAGCAGGGAGCTGCAGCAGTTCTTAGGGAGGGTTATGCGCTATTGACGTCACGAGACTGTTGAACCTGCTATTCCCCGTTTCTACCCGACTTCCGAGTATTCCCGCACGCGGAACTCCGCACCGAGCGATTCCGCCAGCACCCTGCAGGCCTCGACATCAACACCCGGAACGGTAACGACGCTGGCTATCACCTGAGGAATGTGGGCAGCCGCTGACCGGATGAAGTCGCAGACACCATTGAAACCGGCTTCGCCGAACGGGGTGTTGCAGAGTCGGCTGTATGTTGCGGCATCGGGAGCATTCAGGCTGACGGAAACAGTGTCAACCAGGCCGGCCAGTTCCGGCAGGATATCGCGTCCATGGGCCAGGTTGGCCTGGCCGTCGGTATTGATACGGATGCAGTAGCCCCTTCTCTTCAGTTCGCCCGCCACCCGTTTGACCAGATCAAGACGGATCAGTGGTTCACCGTAGCCGCAAAATACCACTTCATCAATTCCCTCCGGTCGGCCGACCGCTGCCATTACCTCCTCGAAAGTTGGTTCCCGGTCCAGCAACAGGTTATGTCCCTTGACCGTAAAGTCGTCGAACTTTGCACAGAACGTGCAGCGGTTGGAACAGCGATTGGTGATATTCAGATAGAGTGAGTTGCGAATCTTGTAGGCTATTTTCGTCGATTGATCCCAGAGTCTGATTCCGAACAGGTCACCGGCATTTTTGGTCGTGATGCGGGCGACGTCTTCCAGGGTCAGCCCTTTGACTTCAGCCAGTTTCTCGGCAGCCAGTTTTACGTATGCCGGTTCATTGCGGCCGCCGCGATGCGGGACCGGTGTCAGGTAGGGACAGTCGGTCTCGACCAGCATGCGATCGATACTGACACTCTGCACGACATCCCGCAGGTTTTGGTTACTGGGGTAGGTGATCGTTCCGGGTATAGAAATATAGAATCCAAGGGCAGATGCCTCAGAAGCCATTGCCGCATCGCCGGAAAAACAGTGCAGAACGCCCTTTCGTACCGGTTCCTCCCGCAGAATCGTCATGACGCGGGCATGAGCATCGCGATCATGAATGATAACCGGTTTGTGAAGATCGGCCGCAATCCGGAGAAAACGGCGAAAAACGAGTTCCTGCTGGTCGTGCGGCGAACGGTCGCGGAAAAAATCAAGTCCGATTTCACCGATAGCAACAACCTTTTGGCTGGAGAGCGCAAGGGTCCGGATAATGTCATAGCAGGCATCGGTAACCCGGCCTGCGTCATGGGGATGAATACCTACGGCCGCGTATAATTGCGGGTATTTCTCGGCAAGTTCGACAGATTCACGACTCGATTCGATATCGGTGCCGACCACCAGAATGGCCGATACACCGGCATCCTCGGCACGTTTCAACATATCGTCGAAGTCGCCGGCAAAATCCCGGTAGTAG
>JBAVTM010000209.1:0-6234 GCA_049696195.1 Desulfuromonadaceae bacterium
CACGAAATTGCGGTCACTCCACCCCGGCAGAGCGGAGAAGGAAGCCGGCAGGTCACGCTTTTTTTTGCTGCGGAAGGAACGCGACTGGCGCGGGAAACACGGAATATCGACCCATGTGAGGATGACAATGCCTGTCTGGAAAGTGTTCTTGACGAGTTGCTGAACGGCCCTGTTGGCGAGTTAGGGGAAACGCTGCCGGAGGGAACGACTGTCGATGCCGTACGCATGGAAGATAATCAGGCTACAATCGAATTTAATCGTACGTTTTCCGATGAGATGCTGTCCGGCAGTTCTGCCGAGATGCTGGCGGTCTATTCTGTCGTTGATACCGTTGCAGCCAATTTCCCGCAGATCCAAAAGGTAAAAATAAACGTTGATGGCAACAAAGAGGTCGTTCTGCGCCATCTCGATCTTTCCGATCCGCTGGTGCCCGACTATTCCCTGGAGCAGTCCCCTTCGCCAGAGCCGGAAAAGAGTACGGACGGATCGAATGCCAACCGCAAAGGGGTACCCCGATGAAACCATTTCGCGAAGCAATCCAGGAACGGGTCCTGATCCTTGACGGTGCCATGGGTACGATGCTCCAGGAGCGTGGCCTTCAGCCGGGGCAGTCACCGGAGGAGCTCAATCTGACCATGCCGGAAGTGGTCGCGTCGGTTCATCGCGACTATATCGAGGCAGGCGCCGATATAATCATCACCAACACCTTTGGTGGAACCAGGTTCAAGCTGGCCCATTACGGGCTGGAAGATCGCCTGGCCGAGATCAATACCCGTGCGGTTGAGATCGCCCGCGCCGCAGCGGGCACCAAAGCGTACGTCGGCGCTTCGATCGGGCCGACCGGACAATTTGTCGAGCCTTTGGGTGAGGTGCCGTTCGATCAGATGAAGGGGGCTTTTCGTGAGCAGGCCGAGGCGCTTGTCGGGGCCGGGGCCGACCTGATCACCCTTGAAACGTTTCTTGATATCAAAGAGTGCCGTGCCGCTGTTATCGCGATTCGGGAGGTTTCCGCCACAATTCCGGTCATTGCCATGCTTACTTTCGATGATAATGGCCGCTCTGTTCTGGGAACTCCTCCTGAAGCGGCCGCCATCACGCTCGCTGCCGCGGGCGCTGATATCGTCGGTTCGAATTGCGGCCTGGGTGTTGACGGCATTTACGACATACTCTGCCGTATGCGCCAGGTGACCGGTTTGCCGCTGATTTCGCAGGCCAATGCCGGCCTGCCGCAGCTGATCGGTGACCGTACCGTCTTTCCCGGCACGCCGGACGAGATGGTTGCGTATCATGAAAGAATGATCGCACTGGGAGTCCGGATCATCGGCGGCTGCTGCGGAACGACGCCGGCCCATATCCATGCCATGAAACAGGCGCTGGCATCGAAGCAGCAGTCATGGCTCCCCGGTGCTCACCAAAGCGGGGTGACATTTCTTTCCAGCCGCTCCGGCTGGGTTAAGGTTGGTGCCGGCACCACTACGGCGATAATCGGTGAACGTATTAATCCGACCGGTAAGAAACTTTATTCACAGGAGCTGCAGGAAGGGAAGGTGGCCTACATCCGCAGGGAGGCGATCGATCAGGTTCGGGCCGGTGCAGCACTGCTGGATGTTAACGTCGGCGCGCCCGGTATCGATGAACCGGCTGCGATGCAGCGGGCCGTATTCTGTGCTTCCGGTGCCGTATCTGTGCCGCTGGTGCTGGATTCCTCCAGTCCGGCTGCGCTGGAAGCCGGGCTAAAGGCGGCTGACGGCAAGGTGCTGATCAATTCGGTTTCCGGCGAAGCCAAAAGCCTCAAAAAGGTACTGTCGTTGGCAAAAAAATATGGTGCTGCCATAATCGGACTGGCCCTTGACAAGAAAGGTATTCGTGAAACCGCAGAGGGGCGGGTAGCCGTTGCCCGTCGCATCCGCAATGCCGCCCGTCGTATCGGCATCCCCGACAACGATATCATCATCGATTGTCTGACCCTGACGGTGAGTGCCGAACAGAAACGGGCAGCCGAGTCGCTTCGCGCCATCCGCCTGGTAAAACAGAGGTTGGGGCTTTCAACGGTGCTGGGGGTCAGCAACATATCGTTTGGGCTGCCGCAGCGCCCTTTGATCTCGTCCGCGTTCTTTGCGATGGCGATGGAGGCTGGACTGGATGCCGCCATCATCAACCCCAAGGATAAACCGATGATGGATGCGTGGCGATCGGCGATGGTGCTGCTCAACCGGGATCATCAGGCGTCCGCCTACATCGAAGCCTATCGTGATCAGCAATCTGCAGTTGTCCACCAGGCGCCGCCGGCCGGAACGGGCGGTACGATTCTTGAGCGTCTGTCACAGGCGGTTATTGGCGGGGACCGCGATGGCATTGTTGCCCTGGTGGAACAGGCTCTGGCTGAAGGGGTCGCTCCGCTGGAAATAAGCAATGGAGGGTTCCTCCCCGGTCTGGAGGAGGTCGGCCGGCGTTTTGAACGCAATATCTTTTTTCTGCCGCAGGTCATGCAGTCCGCCGATACCATGCAGGCCGGATTTGCCCGGTTGAAAGCCGAAATGCATGGCGAGACATTCAAAAGTCGCGGAAAGATCCTGATGGCGACGGTTGAAGGAGATATTCACGACATCGGTAAAAACATTGTCTGTATCCTTCTTGAGAATCACGGTTATGAGGTCTTTGACATCGGTAAAAACGTTTCAGCCGCTACTATTATTGCGAAGGCAAAGGAGTTTGCGGTCGATGCGGTCGGACTTTCGGCTTTGATGACAACAACCATGTCGGAGATGGATAATGTGCTTAAAAAACTGCGCGCCGCCGGCATCACAACCTTTACCATGGTGGGCGGAGCGGTCGTAACCCAGGAATATGCCGATAGTATCGGTGCCGACCTCTATGCAAAGGATGCGATGGAGGCTGTCGCAAAAATCAAGCTTCTGCTGGGCGATAGCGAATAAAATTGTTCAGCATGGCAGAAATGCGTTTTAAGGGGTTCTCGCATGAAACACAGGCTCTCCTGTCTGTGGGGCGGATTTCTGTCGTCAGAAGCCAAATACGGCCGCCTTTTTTTGTCCGACCAACGAGGAATATCGCGGTCGGGTGCACTATTTTAACTGGATTGCTTTTGGCCGAAGTGGTACGATAGCACCGAAAAACGTAATGTCCGGTAGGTATTGCAATGGTTTTGGGGTTTAATCACAACTTGAAGTACAAAGGAGAGGTGTTCCACGTCCAGACTGAAGATAGCGGCGTGGCCAATCCTCACATTATTACCCTGCTTTATCGGGGCGGAGTGATCATCTCTTCGAAGAAAACCAGCTATTCTGATATCCTGAAGATGGATAGCCTGGAACTGGTTGTAGAGGAGTTGATGAAAGAGCAGCACAAGGATATGATGCGTCGGTTAAAGGCCGGTGAATTTGACGAAAAAGCGTTCTCATTTGAAGCCCAGCTGATTGAAAACTATGAAATTCCCACCCTGGCGCCGGAGGCAGACCCTGTCGCAGATATCTTTTCTTCATCCTCTTCCTCTAGCAGCGCGAAAAAAGCGGATGTTTCACTGCTGTTTGAATTGCCGCAGCAACCGGCAAATAACGATCCAGCCCAGCAGGCAGAAAAAACTGCGCCGGCCGCCGCAGACAGCGAAGTCGTAAATCTTGATGATGCGATCCTCTCATTCTTTGGTTCCCGTGATAAATAATTCCCCTGCACATCAACCCGCTGCAGCGAAGGTTACCAGGCATGTTTCGTAGCCTCACGACACGCGTAATTGTAACTACCATCTCCCTGCTTGTAGCGGGCATATTTATCTATACGATCTTCAACGTCCGTCAACAGCAGGAAATGCTTATTGACACCGCTCGAGAAAGTACCGAGTTGCTGCTGCACACCGTCGAAAGCAGTATTTATAACACCATGCATCTCGGCAATGTTCAGGATGTCGGCACAATTCTGTCAATGGTCGGTCAGCATAACCAGCTGGTCGGAGTCCGGATCTTCCATCCGCACGGGGTCATCCTCCGCTCCTCGATTCCGAATGAAGTCGGCAGGTCTGTCAGCGCGGACGATTACAAAATCTATCAGAGCCCAAAGAACTACAGCATATTTACGGTGCCTCCCCATGGTGAAGTCCTGTCAATGGTCAAGCCGATCTATAATGAGGAGGCCTGTCATGCCTGCCATGGCAGCAAGGCGCGGGTCATCGGAATCCTTAATATCAATTATTCGCTGAATCGCACCAAAATGCAGATGCTTAATGCTTCGAGGATCTTTGTTGTTTCATCCGTCGCAATAACCTTGTTTCTGGCGTTCACGATTTCATTTCTACTGGTGAGATTCGTCAAGAACCCGCTTGATAACATGGTTAGAACCATGCAGAAAGTCGAACAAGGAAATTTTGCGGTTCGGATAGCGTACGAGGGAAAAGACGAGATCGGCCGGCTGATCGAGAGCTTCAATTCCATGGTCGATCGGCTTGAAATTACCCAAAAAGAGCTGGAACAGCTGCATTTTCAGCAACTGGAACGGGCTGATCGTTTGGCGTCTATCGGCGAAATGGCGGCCGGCATTGCCCATGAAATCAAAAATCCGCTTGCTGGAATATCGGCAGCGGTCACGATCATAAAAGACGACATGACGGCGGATGACCCACGGGGAGAAATTCTGGGTGAGGTCGTCGATCAGGTCAAGCGGCTTGACAAGACCGTCAACGACCTGCTCTTCTTCGGGAAACCATCACTTCCGGAACTTACCTGCGTGGATATAAATACAATACTGGCAACCACGCTCAAGTTCGCTGCGCAGCATCGCGGCGGGGGCAATATCGAAAGGCGTATCGAACTGCAGCCCGATCTGCCTCCGGTGTATGCCGATGACAAGCAGATTCAGCAGGTTTTTCTGAATATCGTGCTGAATGCCTATCAGGCGATGGTATCAGGCGGTGTGCTGGGCATTACATCGTCACTGGTCGTTCGGGGCGATGTCAAATATGTGCGGGTGGATATCTCCGATACCGGATCAGGCATACCTCCCCAGATACTTGAAAAAATCTTTACCCCATTCTACACAACCAAGGCACAGGGAACCGGTTTGGGGCTGCCGATCTGCAGCAAGCTGTTGAAGCTGCATAAGGGCGATATCCGAGTAACCAGTGATAATACGGCAGGTACGATCTTTACGGTCGAACTACCGGCGTGCAATCCTGGATTCAGTGATGTGAGTGAGGTAACAGTATGAAACGTAATAAGCTATTAGTCGTTGATGACGAACATCTTATCCGCTGGTCGCTTGAACAGAACCTTAAAAAGCAGGGTTATGAAGTCGTCACGGCGGGAACCGGGGAAGACGCGTTACGGCTCGTGCGTGAGGAGCAACCGGATCTGGTTCTGCTTGATATCCAGTTGCCTGGCATCAGCGGTATAGATGCGCTGGAAAAAATAAAAGATCATGACGATAGTATTATTGTCATCATGGTTACGGCCAACAGCGGCCTGGAACATGCCGTCAATGCGATGCGGCTCGGTGCATACGACTATATCAGTAAGCCCTTCAATCTGGACGAACTGTCGATCGTGGTAAAAAAAGCACTGGAAGCTTCAGACCTTAAACAGGAAGTTGTCCGGTTGCGTACGGAAACAAAGAAGGACGGGCCGCCGAATATCATTGGTGAAAGCAAGCAAGTCAGATACTTGATGGAGGTGCTTGAAAAAGTTGCCCGTAGTGAAGCATCCACGGTTCTTGTGCAGGGTGAATCGGGTACCGGTAAGGAGCTGGTAGCCAAGTGGATACACTATAGCTCGAATCGCGCCGAAAAGCCCTTCATTGCAATAAACTGTGCCGCTGTTCCCGCCACATTGCTGGAAAGCGAGCTGTTCGGGCACGAGAAAGGTGCCTTTACAGACGCCAAGGCCACAAAAAAAGGGTTGTTCGAATTGGCGGATGGGGGGACGGTATTTCTGGACGAGATAGGAGATATGGAGATGGGGATGCAGGCCAAGCTGCTCCGTTTTCTCGAAGACCGCTCGTTCCGCCGTATCGGCGGTAACCGCGTTTTTACCGTGGACGTCAGAATTATTTCTGCGACAAACAAAGATCTGCAAAAATCGATAGAGGAAAAGACATTCCGTAATGACCTTTATTACCGGTTACAGGTAATCCCGATCTTCCTGCCGTCGCTGCGCGAGCGCAAAGAAGACATTATTCCGCTGGCGACTCATTTTATCAGCATGTACAACAAGGACTTCAACAAGAAAGTTC
>JBAVTM010000210.1:0-12543 GCA_049696195.1 Desulfuromonadaceae bacterium
TGAAGGCGTTGACCAGGGAACCCTCCTCACCGCTCATCAGCCGTTTGGTGACGAACTCGCGATAGGTGTGAGAGGCGGTCGAGAGGATCTGGGTGTTGTAGAGCTCCTTCTGCAGCCGGTCGAACAGGGGGGTTCCCTTCGCCAATGTTCCGGCGATGCGGTTCCTGACGTAGAATGTGCCGAGGAAATAGGGGTGCACGCCGTTGGAGATGGTCAGGCAGTAGGCCCGCCTTACCCCCAGTTCGAGGCGGTTGAAGACCTCCATGATCTGGACGAGAAAATCGCGCTGCGGCGGGTTGCCGACGGCAAACATGACCCGGGTCTCCTGCCGCTCCGCGTCGCCGGGGGCTTCTTCCACGTCCAGGCAAATCCCCCCCTGGTGGTTGGCCTGCTGGTAGAGCCAGAGGATCTGGGCCACCTGTTGCGGCGGGGAGATGCGCACGTAGTTCTCGTTGTTGAGCCAGAGGGTGTTAAGGAGGCGGTCCATCTCTGCCGTCTCAAAAAGCGGGTAGCTGTCTTGAAGCGCCGCGGCGATGCCGTCACGTATCTCCGTCGGAATCGTGACCGCAGCGTCGGCGATTTCCCGATGATCCTTGCGATCGAAATCAAAACGCTGGACTTCCAGCTCCCGGCCGAGTCCGGGCACAACGCCGTGTGAGTGGGTGAACTCGGCGTAGGAGATGTCCCGTTCCTGCAAGGTCCTTAGTGTATCGTATAATGAGCCCGGAATATTGAGCCGGGCCAGAATCAAGGTTTTTTCCCGGTCGGCCACGGTCAGCTTCTGATTATGTCCAAGATTATTCAGCCCCGCTGCCAGGTTGAAGAGCGCCTCGGCTTCCTCCTGCATGGTAACAAAGAAATAAGAATCCATCTGGGTCTTGAGCCAGTCGAGATTTTCCAGGGCCTGGGCACTGTTATAGTCGATCATCCGGGAAACCGTGCCAAATACGTTACCGCTCTCCTCGCTATACATGCAACGACTCCTTTGCCGGCAGTAGTCCTTCCATCTCCGGTTCGAATATCTCCCAGACCCTTTTTTGAAGTTCTGCAATAAAGTCCTGACTGGTGATATTCGGCAATTTGATGTGTGGGTTCGGTCGCTCCCACACCTCGGCAGGAAGGGTGTACTCGTCCTTTTCATACCCCTGCCTCAATTCCAGGGCCAGCCCACGAAGGAATGCCCTACGCACGGCAGCCGCCAGGGCTTCTATGGTGAAATTCAGATTGAATTCGCTTTTAAGGCAGTCCACCACCATCTGAGTGCAAATACCTTTGGTAATATCGAAAAATTTGCACAGGCCGATCATGTCGAAACCGACTATCTGCAGTTTGTCTCTGGTGATCCCATGTACCCACGATTCCATATCCGACTTCCCTTCACGGGTAAGTAAGCCGTATGTCCCCATGGACATGTGTCCGCCGGCGATTGCCCAGGCGTATCCGGGGTTGGTTTCGGGCTGATACGCCGGTAACTCCAGGCCTTTGACATGGTAGGCGTAGGAGGTCTCTCCGGTGCTCTCGGAGAGCAGCTTGGATCCGTGTCCGATCTCCGGCAGAGTTCCAAGACCGGTCTGGTCAATGAGTTCCTTGATCTTTTCAAAATCTCCGAAGGTTGCGCCGTTCAGCAGCGGCTTTTCGGGATGCCTTTCGTTGTAGGAGAGCAGGTAAGATATGGTTACGCCAAGGGAGATAGAGTCCATTCCATAGTTATCGGACAGGTGAATTAGTCTGGCGGCCTGGCCGGCATCGTGGATGCCGATGTTGGTGCCGAGGAGGTTGAGCGGTTCGTAGTCGAATTTGGCCAGAAATTTGCCGCTGCTGCCGTCTTCCTTCTTCTCATGGATGTTGTTATGGCAGGTTATGCCGCAGCGAAAGCAGGCTTGCGATTTGATATTAAACTGCTTTTCAACCCGCTCCCGGAACAGCTTTTCCGGCAGATCGTTTCCCTGGGGGCGGAAGTTGTTAACCGGTACGGCATTAAAGACCTGGAGAACATCGTACGCAGCCCAGGTCCCGCCGCCACCCCCGCGGCTGATTGGCTGGAGCCGTGTCGATCCCCCCCCTTTGACAACATTGATATTAACGTTCCTGACCTCGGGTGTCAGGGGCTTTACCTTGTCGCTGCTCAAGGCAACAATGGCGAGGAGGTTCTTGTACCCCATAAGGCTCCCCATGCCGCCGCGGCCGGCAAAACGCATTTTGTCCTCTCCTGATTTGAGCTGGTTATCGGTTGAGAGGGCCACTGCCCCCATGTAGACATTCTCCCACTTCTCACCGGCCTGTCCGATAGCTGCAAAGTGGGCATCGCTGCCGTACTCTTTCTGCAGAACCATCATCTTGTCGTGGGTGGTACGGCCGAGCAGATAATCGGCTGGCTTCAACTCCACCACCGGCCCTTCGGCAGATTCCCTGATCACGGCATAGACCGGCTTTGGAGAGCGGCCTTCGAAGATCAGCTCGTCCAGACCGGTCCACTTGAATTTGGCGCCGAAATTCCCGCTGCCGGTTGACCACATGGCTGCCGGCAACCCTCTTTTTGACGCTTTTATCGGGCTGTACCCGGAAAAATAGGTGCGCAAACCGGTCATGGCGCTGCTGCCGGTCAGCAGACCAGTATTAACTATCAGCGGGTTCTCTTCGCAATAGGCGCGGCGTATGTTTCGTTCAGCCAATATCTGGAATGAACGGCCGAACCCGCCCAGAACATCCTCCAGATTGCGGCAGGGGACATCTTCAAAGCGCATTTCACCGTTCTTCAGATCGACCGTGCAACGCGAGTAGAGCACTGATGCCGGTTCAGCGGCGGGTTCAGAGGTGAGGTATTTCATACCGGTTACTCCTTGGTAATGGTAGATTTGGAATCCAGAGCACGATTGCTGCTACGAACTACCCTCCATCAATGAATGGCAGCAGGCACAATGTATCGCCATCGCTGAGAATATCTTCGATTCCGGCATGAATGCCATTGATCAGAACGATTCCGAGCAGAGGGACAGGGATATCGAGTTCATCAACCACCTCGCGTACGCGGGTTGCAGCAGGATACTCACGGACAGCCTCATTAAAACGACCGGATCGGAACACCCCGACCAGCTGTATTGTTACCGTCATAGGTGATACCCCTTCGAGGCAAATAATTTCACGGTCACGTTCATGCAGAATCTCCCGACCATGGCGCATACGTCTGAATCACGGCATCACCATGTCTTTGGACTGTTTCCCGCTTAAACTCTCGATCGATATTTTCCAGACCCGCAGCGCGGCGATGCTCGCTACCGTGAAGCTCCACTCCTGCTTCGAATACTGTTTCATGATCAGATGCAGAGCCGAGATCATTTCGGCTGGATCGGTCAGCTCACGGATCACGCCATAGCCAATCACACTCTGGAATGAAAAGCTCCAAGCGCACGGGTCGCTTTCGTGCGGCTTCAAGCTGACGCTCTGCTCGAATTCGAAACAGACATGGGGATTCGCCTCAAAAAACTCGATCTTTCTTCCCGCTTGTGCCGTGTGGACGTAGAGTGCGTCGCCATCGTACCCAAAGGATACGGGGATGATGTACGGTATGTTGCCCTGTGCCACTCCAAGTCTGCACACATGACAACTGCCGATGATCTTCGAGATCATTCCCGGGTCGGTGATTTCCTTGTCTGCACGCCTCATCCTGGTTTATCCCCTGTTCACGAGTATTTGATGAAGAATCATGCCGCTGTCAGAAGCCCAGATACGCCTCGCGGATCGATTCATCCGCCTCCAGTTGCCTGCCGGTACCTTCACCGACGATGCGGCCGTTTTCCATGACGTAGCAGTAGTCGGCCACCTTCAATGTCTGGTGGACGTTCTGCTCGACCAGGAAGATGGTCAGTCCCTGACGGTGCAGCTCCTTGATGACGTTGAACACCTCCTGGACCATGAGCGGCGCCAGTCCCAGGCTCGGTTCGTCGAACATGATCACCTGCGGATCCTGCATCAGGGCACGGCCGATGGCAACCATCTGCTGCTCGCCGCCGGAAAGGGTTTCCGCCGTCTGGTTGCGGCGCTCTTCGAGCCTCGGGAAGAGCGAATAGACATGTTTGAGGGCCGCCTCACGCTTGCCGTGGGCCCGCTTGAGATAGGCCCCCACCAGCAGGTTCTCTTCCACGGTCATTTTGGAAAAGAGTTGTCTTCCCTCCGGAACGAGCGTGATTCCCAGGTCCACCACCTTGTGTACCGGCCGGCCGCTGATGACCTCGCCGTTGTATTCAATCTGGCCCGCAGCAAGCGGCGCCAGACCACAGATGGATTTGAGGGTAGTGGTCTTGCCGGCGCCGTTGGCGCCGATCAGGGCAACAAGCTGTCCCTTTTTGACCGAGAATGAGATGCCCCAGAGTGCCTGGAGATCGCCGTATTTAACCGCTATGTCCTTGACGTCGAGTACTTTCATGCCGCTGCCTCTCCCAGATAGGCTTCGATAACCAGAGGATTCCGCGCCACTTCGGCCGCCGTGTCCTCTGCTATCTTCTCGCCGAAATTCAACACCACCAGACGGTCGCTGATGTTCATGATGACCCGCATGATATGTTCCACAATCAGGATGGTCATCCCCTCGTTTTTGAGTTTCAGGATCAGCTCGACGGTACGGTCAGCCTCGGTCGGGTTCAATCCGGCCACCACCTCGTCCAGGAGGAGGAAGGTCGGCTCCAGAGCCAGGGCCTTGCCGATCTCAAGCCGTTTGCGACCGGCCAGGGTCAGGCTGGCGGCGGAAACGTTGGCGCGATCCGCCAGTCCGGTGCTCTCCAGGATCTGCCAGGCGTGCCGTTCCGCGTCGGCCCGTTTCGGGTAGCGGAGGAACGAGGCGATGAGGATATTCTCGAGGACGGTCAGCCCGGCAAAGGGCTTCACGACCTGGAACGTCCGGCCGATCCCGTAGCCGGCCAGTGTATAGGGGGGCTTGCCGCTGATGTCCTGCCCCTTGAAGGTGATCGAACCGCTGGTCGGGGCGTAATAGCCGCTGATGACATTGAACAGGGTCGTTTTGCCGGCGCCGTTGGGGCCGAGCAGTCCGACGATTTCACCTGGTTGAACTTGAAATGAGACGTTGTTTACCGCGGTCAATCCGCCGAAACATTTCGTGACCGAATTTACTTTCAATATGGGTTCAGTCATGATTATTCCCCTTCATTCTGTGGCAGTTTGGCTATAAGGACTTCATCCTTCTTCTCCGCACCCTGCTTGTTTTTCTTGAATCCATTCAGCGTCCCCCACAACCCGTTCGGCATAAACACGACACTCAAGGCGATGACGGCGCCGAGTATGATCAGGTACAGGAGCTGGAAATCGGACAGGTAGGCCCAGAACAGGGTCTTGAAGGCGAAGATCAGTACGGCGCCGATGACCGGTCCGATCAGTGTGCCCATGCCGCCGAAGACCACCATCACCAGAGCCTGATCGCTTACCAGGTCGCCCAGGGTAGAGGCCGGGTCGATAAAGGTGATCCAGTAGGCGTAGACGCCTCCCAGGATGCCGGTCGGAACCGCCGAGAGGATGAAAGCCTGCATTTTCAGCTTGGTCGGGTTGAGCCCCAGCGCCATGGCCCCCTCCTCGTCCTCGCGGATCGCCTTCAGCTTCAGGCCGAAGGGAGAGCGCTCCAGAAGGAACCAGAGCAGAGCAAAGGTCACGGCAACAATAGCGAGCATCAGATAGTAAAAGAACTGCGGATTGAGGAAAGAGGGGAGCCGCATGCCGTCTGGGCCGCCGGTGATGTCCATGATCAGGGCCATTTGCTGGACGGCCCGCGAGAGTGCCCAGGTGGCAATGGCGAAATAGGCTCCTTTCAGGCGCAGTGTCGGCAGGCCGGCAATAAAAGCGCCTATTCCGGCCAGAACCCCGCCCATCGGGAGCGCCAGCGCAAAGGGCCAGTGTGCCTGCATCATCAGGATGGCGGTGGTGTAGGCCCCCAGGCCGAAGAAGGCGCCGTGACCGAAGTTCAGGTAGCCGGTATACCCTGCAAGCACGTCAAATGCTATGGCCAGGCCGATCCACATGATCGCTTCCGTGGCCACCCTGAGGAAAAACGTATCGTGAATCACTGCGGGCATCGCGACCATGATGACCAGTAGAGGCAGGCCCCAGCGAATGCTTTTATCTTTCATGTTCAGACTCCCCTACCAAATAAACCTCTTGGTGAAATCAGCAGAATTATGTACAGGATCGCAAAGACCGCAAGCAGGGTATGGCCCGGATTGAAAAAGATCAGGAAAACCGACTGAACCATTCCGAGCAGCAGCGCCGCCCAGGGGACCCCTGCCAGGTAACCCATCCCGGCCAGTACCACGACAAAGAAGGCGAAGATCGTGTATTCTGCACCCATTTGAGCGCTGACGGAGAGAATGCAGCCGATCAGCACGCCGGTCATGGCGGTGACACCGACATAGAGGCCGTAGACCAGGGCCCCGGTCTGTTTTCCATTGACCCCCATCAGGCCGGCGGAGTCTTTGTTCAGTGCCAGGGCTCGGACGCCAAGGCCGAAATTGGTTTTCTTCAGCAGGAAATGCAGTGCTGCCGTAATTGCCAGGGCATAGATCAAGCCGGCCAGACGGACCGAGGAGATGGTCAGCGAAAAGCCGAATTTCTCCAGGAAGAACGATCCCTCGGAAAACATCGAGGGGGTGGAGTTGCTGTAGAAACCGAAAACGGTCAGGGCTATTCCCTGGAACATGATACCGAGCCCGAAGGTAAAGACGAGGCCCATCAGCAGGGGGTTCCCTTTTTTGCCGCTCAGGACCCGGTGGATTACCGGCTGGATCAGGTATCCGATCAGGGCGAAGACGATAAATACCACCGGCAGCAGCAGGAACGGATCGATACCGGTCCATTTGTTCAGGTAGTAGCCGGCAAATGCGCCGAACATGATCCATTCGCCGACGGCAAAGTCGATGATGTGCATTACCCCGTAGGTGAGGGAAAAGGCGATGGCGATGGTGATATATATCCCGCCGAGCAGTATCCCATCCATTAATGCTTGAGGTAGAAGTTCCATTACAATTTCCTCCGACTAAAACTGGTGATTCTGGTTGAGACGTCTTATGTGCCCGGGTATCAGGTGCTGCTAACGGCTGTCCCGTCAGGTGCATGGCAGCGGCAGGCGTGAATGGTATGCCTGCCGCTGATAACCCATGCAGTCTTGACTAGCGATTTTTCCAGGGTGTGAAAGGGTATTGTGGCGCTGCTTCCTGGCTGCTCTTTGGCCCGACGACGACGGTTTTGCCGTTCTGAATCTGGATCGTGAGGGGGGTCATGCCGACGTTGGCGTGGTAGTACTGGCCGGATGTGGCGAACTTGACCTTGCCGTAGAATGTATCAATGTCAACCTTCTCCAGGGCCTTGATCAACTGGGTACGTTGTGCCTCTGACATGCCTGGTGTGGCGCCGATCTTCTGCAGGGCGACCTGGAATGCTATTCCGGCTGCCGATGAACCGGCCTGGGTGTAATCTGCCGGAGTGTTGAATGCTTTCATGGATGCGGCGTTATAGCTGGCGGCGTTTGGCCAGAGAATCTTGCTGCTGGTCTTGGCAGTCGCGGTCCAGACAGAAGCCCCGAACACCTGGTTGGCGTCTTTGCCGAGCGCCTCAACGAAGGCCGGCTCGGTTACTCCGTAATGCATCAGCAGTGCCTTGGGGGTGTAGTCGATCTGGCGCAGAGATTTGACCATCTTGATCAGCTCCTCGTCATGGCCGCCGAAGGCGATCAGGTCCGGTTTCAGTCCGCGAACCGCAGAGAGGAGCGGGGTAAGGTCCTGACCGGCCGGGACGATGTTGAACTTGAGAACTTTGATCTTGGCTGCTTCAGCCGCACTCTTGAATGCTTCTGCGGAGGCCTTCGAGAAGGTGTCGTTGGAGCCGAGGATTACGGCGGTCTTGGGAGCAGGCTTCAGTTCGCTCAGGGTTCTGATCGGGGTTGCGCCGGTGAAATTAATCGGCGGCACGGTGCCGAAGGTGTAGAGGAACTTGTTGGTCCAGATGAGGGGGGATTCGGCTGAGCCGGTAATCATCGGGATCTTGTATTTTTCAACAACCGGAGCTACCGCTATGGTGACACCGGAGGAGTACGGGCCGAGTATGAAATCGACCTTTTCCTGGGTGATCAGGCGTTCTGCCGCTGCAGCTCCCGAAGCGGGATTTGACTGGGCATCGGCATAGTAGAGCTTGACCTGGTATTTCTTGCCCTTGATCTCGATGCCCCCTTTGGCGTTGACTTCCTGGGCCCAGAGGTCGTAGCCCCTCTTTGTAACATTGCCGCCGGTGGCCAGGGAGCCTGACAGTTCGGTCACGACTCCGACCTTGAAGACATTTTTTGCCTCCTCGGCGTGGAGCGTGGTTGACAGCATGAACGACGTGATCAGGGCCAGAGTACACAACAGTCTTCTTTTCATTATGTTGCCTCCTTTTTTATTGAACACCTTCCGGGTTGATTGATTTCCTGAAAGCGCTCTGTGAGTTGGATGATGCGACGTGGGATAAAACAGAACGGTTTGTTATTTGTGTAAGGGTGTAGCACAAGACGTGCCAATCAAATGGCCCTGTGAATTACTCTGATGCAGGTGGCATGCAACACGTATTTATATCGAGACTGATGGTGGTGTATTTCAGCCTGTTACGCGAGCCGCTGCCCGTTACTGCAGGATTCGAGAAATGAGTTTTCGGGATGCCGGCAGCAAGGTACACGGATAAACAACTAACGACGTTCTGGATTTTTCTTCAGCGACTATTCCAGATGGAATAATTGGCCGATGCACGAGGTGTCTTTCCGTATCGGTTATTCAGGAGAGGCCGAAACGTTTCAGTTTCTTGGAGATTGTGGACTGGTTTACGCCCAGGGCCTCGGCTACCTGGGACTGGTTGTCGTATTTGTCCAGGGCCTGGGTGAGAATAGAGCGTTCCACGCTGTCGATCGCTTGTTGAAGGGTCATCGCATCCGGCCAGCCACCAAGATTGGACCCCGCTTCTTTGGCATGGCCGACGATGTCGCTGGGGAGGTCCTGGAGGTCAATCAGTTCCGTTTCCGACATCACCACCAGGCGTTCGCAGATGTTGATCAGTTCGCGCACATTGCCGGGGTATTGATAGGCCGAAAGGGCGTCGGAGGCGGCTCCGGAAAGGCGCTTTTTGATGCCGTTCTTGGCGCCGTAGAGATCGATGTAGTGATGGATCATCGGGAGGATGCATTCCTTGCGCTCCCTTACCGGCGGTACGTGGATCGGGATGACCTTGAGGCGGTAATAGAGATCGAGGCGGAATCGCTCCTGCTTCACCATCTCCTCAAGATTGCGGTGGGTTGCCGCGAGGATGCGCACATCAACGGTGCGGCTCTTGGTTCCCCCCAGGCGCGTGACGCGGCCATCTTCAAGGAAGCGAAGCAGCTTGACCTGTGATGCGGGGGGGAGCTCCGCGATCTCATCAAGGAACAGGGTGCCGCCGTCTGCCAGTTCCAGATAGCCTGGCTTGCCTCCGGTCTGGGCGCCGGTAAACGCCCCTTTCTCATAACCGAACAGCTCGGATTCTATCAGCGACTCGGGGATGGCGCCGCAGTTGATCTTGATCAGCGGCTTGCCGGACCTGTTGGAGTTCTTGTGGATCAGGTCGGCAAAGAGTCCCTTGCCCACCCCCGATTCGCCGAGAATCAGCACGGAAGAATCGACCGTACTGACTTTCAGGGCCTGGCGTAGCGCCTTGAGCATGGTGGGGCTCTTCGCGATCACCCGCCGCGACTCAAGTTCCAGCTGCTGCATCTCAAGCATCTGGTGGCGGAACTGGTCCTTGATAGCCCCCTGTTCCTCCAGTTCCCGTTGTAACATGTCGATTTCAGTGACGTCCCGTTCGCTTACCACGACCCGGATCAGTTCCCCATCCGCATTGAAGACCGGCGTGCCGGTTGTGATCAGTTTCCGCCCCACCCGCTGCTGCAGCATGTTCACCACAGACTTGGTTCTGATGACCTCCAGGGTGACGGAGCGGTCGATGAACCCCTGATCCACCAGCTCGCTCATGTTGCGCCCCACGACCTCCGTCGCCATGATTTTATTGATCCGTTCCGAGGAGGGATTAATGCGGAGCACGTTGGCCTGCGCATCGCATATCCAGAGGCCGTCTGAAGATGAGTTGATGATGGTATCCAGCTCGCTGGTGAGCTCCTGAAAGAAGCGCATCTGCATGGCAATCTCCTCCAGTTCGGTGCTCTCGACAAAGACGCATGCCACTCCTACCCGCTCGGTATCGAGCATGATCGGGCTGATCCTGACCAGATAGTTGGATGCCCCCCCCCGCACCGACAGCTCAATCCTCGGCTTGCTTTCGCGGAGGCTCTGGGAGATCTTGTGCCACAGTTCCGGCAGGACGTCGTTCAGGTGAATGCCGGGGGAGATGTTGAAGCTCTCCCGTGCAATCTTGTTGGCGAGTATGGTCATGCCGGAGTTGTTGATGGCCAGCAGCCCCACGCTGATGGCGTTGGTCAGGGCCTGGTAAAAGTCCTCCGTGTGAAGTGGCGCTTCGCTGAACGGAGAACCGATGAACAGGGTCGGGTCGGCTTTGTGGGGCATGGATACATCCTTTCCCGGCTGCACGGTCGCCATTGTGACCGGTTTTACAGCCATTTGTTGAAGAGCGTGCTACTCGTGTGCGCGAGCAAAATATAAAGCATTTTGATTCCATTATTCACAAAAGAATAAAATATGCAAGATGGAATATTTTTGTCGAGCTGTGAGCCCCGGTTTTGGACCATCGATCTGACGGTGTGGCCTGCGGCAGTGCAAAGTGTAATAAAAACAGGTTGATGCAGATTGTTCGGTGCGCTGGCATGATCCTTGATTAGTCTCGATGGGAGTGGCGCTATATTCTACTTTGCCGGCAGAAGAGGCAACCGCCAGGGGATGGATAGTCCGTGAGCTCTTCCGGCCACATAAATCTAGATAAAGGAGTAACACCGATGACAACGCGAAACGACGAACTGATGCAGCTCCGTAATAAACATGTCCCCCAGGGGTTGGTAAATCTGACGCCTTCATTTATCACGGAAGCCCGTGGTGCCATCATGATCGATGCCGATGGGCGCGAACTTATCGATTTCGCCGGCGGCATCGGGGTGAACAACGTCGGGCACTGCCATCCGAAGGTCGTGGCCGCCATCAAGGACCAGGCGGACAGGTTCATCCATACCTGCTTCCACGTGGCCCCCTACGAGTCGTACATCGAGCTTGCCGCCAGACTCAATGAACTTGCGCCCGGCGATTCCGACAAGATGACCATGCTGGGAAACTCCGGCGCAGAGGCGGATGAAAATGCGATCAAGATCGCCCGTTATGCCACGAAGCGCCCTGCCGTCATCTCGTTCGAAAACGCATTTCACGGCCGGACGCTCCTGACGATGACCCTGACCAGCAAGGTCAAGCCGTACAAGCTCGGTTACGGACCGTTCGCTCCGGAAACCTACCGCATGCCGTACGCCTACTGCTACCGCTGCCCGTTCGGACTCAAGTACCCTGCCTGCAACGCATCGTGCGCCGATTACCTGGAGGAGTTCTTCATCACCAACGTGGCGGCCGAGCAGACCGCTGCGGTGATCGTCGAGCCTATTCAGGGGGAGGGCGGTTTCGTCACCCCGCCGCCGGAATATTTCGCCAAGCTCCATGCGATCTGCCAAAAAAACGGCATCCTCCTGATTGTCGACGAGGTCCAGACCGGCATGGGGAGAACCGGGAAAATCTTTGCCATCGACCACTGGGGCGTCGCCCCGGACATCATCACCTCGGCCAAGAGTCTGGCGGGGGGGATGCCGCTCAGCGCGATCACCGGCCGTGCGGACATAATGAACCAGTCCCATGTCGGGGGGCTCGGCGGAACCTACAGCGGCAACCCGCTTTCGTGCCGGGCGGCACTGGCGGTGCTGGAGATACTGATCGAAGATGGTCTGCTCAAGCGGGGAGAAGTGTTGGGCGAAAAGCTGCTCACGCGTTTCCTGGAGATGCAGGAAAAATACGAGATCATCGGCGAGGTGCGTGGTAAAGGGCCGATGCTGGCGCTGGAGCTGGTGCGTGACCGCGAAACAAAGGAACCGGCCGGTGACGAGGCCAAGAAGCTGACAAAACTCTGTCATGAAAAGGGGTTGGTGCTGCTCTCCTGCGGAAATCACGGCAACGTGATCCGGGTGTTGATGCCGCTGGTCATTACCGATGAAGAACTTGAGCGTGGACTCTCGATTCTGGAAGAAAGTCTCCAGCAATTGACTAAATAGTTTCATTCTTGAATTATCGGTTTGAAATACAGATTGCCGTCGAGGCGTGGGGGAAGTGATGAAGCTGGAACCGGACAAGAGGGTACGGATAGAGGTTGTCAGGTCGGAGTGCACGCTGATGAAAGTCGGGGGAAGCGTCTATCTGGACGGGCCGATGATCGACTACGCCCGCTCGGCACCGGTCTGCGTCACCGCCCTGCTCGGGATTTACCCGTTTGTCATGACCTCCCGCTTCGGCATCGAATCGGAAAAGATGGGGCACAGGGACGGCTACCGGG